>JBMOHZ010000180.1:0-5387 GCA_049317585.1 Paludibacter sp. | reverse complement strand
GTAAATCCAAGCCCCATTCCTGCGATACTTTTCCAAAATTTTGTTTAAAACCAATGCGGAAATCAGTGCGAAAATAATCCTTGTATTTGTTGGTGTAAATTTGAGAATTATCGAAAACTTGTTCTTGTTTAGCAATGGATGCAGCCAAATTGATAGGAATGTAGCGCATTCCGCCCGACCAAACAGTACGTGTATCGAAAGTAAGGTAATTTTTTTTGCCAACTTTAATTTCGTAACCGGCCAATAAATTGATAGCGAAGTTCGAATTGAAAGCCGTATTGCGCCATGTATTATCGTATCCTTTGTATTTCGAGTCGTAAAGCGACACGGTCATCAAAGCATAATAGCCATCGCTCAAGAACTTTTCAATGGTCAATTCCACACCATAATTTCGGCCTATACCTGTATTTTGGAGGCTATCTGGTTCAGCAATAAAGTAACCACTACCAGCATTAAGCATCGAAAAACTACCATCTGCTTTCGATACAGGTGCATTGTAAATTCCCTGATAATAGGCTTCGGATTTTATGCGGAAGTTTTTGGCAATGTTCCAATCGTAGCCCAATACAAAATGATTCGAGCGGGTGAATTTTACATTATGGTTGTTTTCTGAATAAACTCCCGTAAGTTGGTTGTAATCTTTATCAAAATAAACTGTTCGTGGCTGCATTTGACTATGCAAACCATATCCCAGACTAAATGTTTGATTATCGGTAGCTTGCCATTGTAGCCCAAGGCGAGGTTCCAATGCACTTTCGTTATTCAAATCGTAAATTTGATAATGCAAACCTGAATTTAAAGTCAGTACATCGGAAAATTTATGTTGCCAGTTTACATGCGCTTTGTACAAAGTAGAAGGTTCATTGTCCACATCGGTGAGTTTAATGCGGTACCCACCAGTTTTTATCCATGCCGAATCGTTGAAAGTGGTAATGAACTTGTTAGCCGAGAAGCCCGCAGTCATATTGTTTCGGGCACTAAACTTGTGTTTTAACTGCATGGAGGCGGTCATTTTATCTTCGTTCAATTTGCCGGCATAGTTTTCAAAAAAGCTTTCGTTGGCATAGTCAATCGTATCGTTTTGAGTAGTTGAACTTGAGTTTTGGTACGAAATCGAAGTTTTGAGTTTGGTGTTTTCGCTCAGCATTAGCGTGTGCGTCAATAAACTAACATTTAGTCCGGCGCCAAAATCGGTAGCATAACCAATCTGATTGTGCGAAGTAGTTTCGTCGATATTAAAATTGCGCCCCATGCTGATAAAACTTTTCCCATAAAGTCCTACAAACTTAAAACGTCCTATTTTAGAAGTTGGTAAATCAACAATTATGGATAAATCCTGATATTGCGGTATAGCTGTTCCTGTTCCCATATCCATGCCCATTTTGCTTACCAAATCCATGGTGGAATAACGATAGTCTGCTATAAATGAGCCATTCCGAATGAATTTCCCCAATTTAATAGGTCCTTCGATAGCTGCTTCGAAACCATTAAAACCTACCTGACCGGTAAATTCGAATTTTTCTTTGTTACCGTTTCGCAGGTTCAAATCAAAAACGCCCGACATTGCATTTCCATATTCGGATGGAAAAGCACTGGTCATAAAATCGGAATTGGCCAACAAGTTGTTGTTAAGCATACTTACTGGGCCACCAGTTGTACCTTGTGCACCAAAGTGATTTGGATTAGGAACATCTACACCTTCGATGCGCCACAGTAAACCCATAGGCGAATTTCCACGTATAACAATGTCGTTTCGAGCATCGTTACCTACAACCACACCTGCAAAGTTAGCCACCATACGCGCTGGATCGCCCAAGCTACCCGCAAAACGTTCGGTTTCTTCCACACTAAACGAACGGGTACTGATTAAGGCCATTTCGTTTATGGGTTTGATTTTCGAGTTTTTTGCTGTTATTACCACATCATTAAGTGTAGTTACTTTTTCCTGCAATTTAAAATTAAGCGATGCTTCCTTGCCCGAAATTACCATAATATTCGAAATGGTTTGCGGTTTGTAACCTACCAGCGAAGCCGCAAAAGTCCAACGTCCGGGTTGGATATTTTCGATTGTAAATTCACCATTCTCATTGGTTGTAACACCAATAAGCGGTTTCGAATCAGGAACAACAACAGTTGCACCCACAATCGGGCTACCTGTAAACTCGTCAACCACCGTTCCACGTATGGTTTGACCATTTTTTTGTGCATAAGCAGTTAGTGTAAATAATGCAACAACTATTAAAACGAATACTTTTGATTTCATAATTTATCTTTTTATTGATTTTACTGAAACAAAAGTACAATCGATTACTTTTCACAAAAAATAAATAGTTCTGAATAGCGATTTTTGGATACTGAATGAAAAAATGAGCAGATAAATAAATCTGACTTTACACATTTATACCAATATGTAGGTATTTTGCATTACGAAATCGAATTTCAGTAAACCGAAACAGTGTTTTTTGTGTTATGCCTCTATAACAATAAAAAAGTTAGGTTTTTATTACCTATACAAAACCTATGAATCAATAACAAAACAAGAATTATTTCAATGAAAATCAGAATTTTATTTTTTGCAGCTTTACTAAGCATTCAACTTTTTGCTCAAAAAACCACCGATGCTAATATAGTAGGTGATGTGAAAGATGCCAAAACAGGTGAGCATATTCCCTTTATCAACATTACTATTGCCAATACTGTAATAGGAACTACTACCGACCGTACAGGTCACTTCTATTTAAAAAATCTACCCATTGGTACACATATTTTAAAAGTGAGCGGTCTTGGCTATAACTCGGTTGAAAAAGAAGTGAAAATTGAGGCAAATAAAACCATTGAACTTAATTTTTTAGTAACTGAAAGTTCCTTGTCGCTCAACGAGGTGGTGGTAAGTGCCAACCGCAACGAAACCAATCGGAAAGACGCTTCGTTGGTAGTTGGTATTTTAACTCCTAAAATATTTTTAGCCACCAATGCGGTTTGTTTGGCGCAAGGACTTAATTTTCAGCCTGGTGTTCGTGTAGAAAACGACTGCAACAATTGTGGTTTTACCCAAGTGCGCATCAACGGTTTGGAAGGTCCATATTCGCAAATACTCATTGATAGCCGACCAATTTTTAGTGCGTTGGCGGGCGTATACGGATTGGAACAAATACCGGTAAATATGATAGAGCGTGTTGAAGTAGTGCGTGGTGGTGGTTCCGCACTTTATGGATCCAATGCCATTGCCGGAACAATTAATGTAATTACCAAAGAGCCCTTGAATAATTATTTTTCGGCAGCATATAACTACGAACAAATTGGTGGTACTACTCCCGATAATTCGGTAAATATAAATACAGCGGTAATTTCGGACGATGCCAAAGCGGGCATGTACCTTTACGGCACCTACCGAAACCGTGCTCCTTACGATAATAACGGTGATGGATATTCCGAAAATCCATTGCTGAAAAATCATACTATAGGTTTACGATCGTATTACCGACTTAGCTCACAAAGCAAACTCACGCTCGAATACCATAATATGAACGAGTTCCGCCGCGGTGGAAATAAGTTTGAACTGCAGCCACACCAAACTGAAATTACCGAACAGATAGAACACGAAATAAATGGTGGTAGTTTGGCTTACAATTGGTTTAGCACCGATAGTAAACAAAAAATAAATGCCTATACTTCGATACAAAATATAAACCGACAAAGTTATTACGGTACTAATTTTAATCCCAATTCGTATGGAAACACATTAAATAACACGTGGGTTACAGGAGCACAATACGTATTGAATATGGATAAATTAGTATTTATGCCAGCCGAATTTACCATTGGTTCTGAATATCAATACGATGACATAAATGATGTTATTAAAGGATATAACCGTAACTTTCAGCAAACTACACAAATAATTGGGCTTTTTGCTCAAAACGAATGGAAAAACAAGCGCCTGAATATTATGCTTGGTGCCCGATTGGACAAACATAATCTGTTGAACAAAGCAGTAATTAGTCCGCGCATTACTACCAAATATAATTTTACGCCCAACCTTAATTGGCGTGCTTCCTACTCGGCCGGATTCAGAGCACCACAGGCTTTCGACGAAGATTTACACATTGAAGCCGTAAGTGGAGTTGTAAAAATTATTACAGTTTCACCTAATTTGCGCCCTGAACATTCCAATAGTTTCAGCACATCATTCGACTATGAATTTATAATTGGAAAAACAAATATAGATATGCTTATTGAAGGCTTTTATACGCACATCAACGACATTTTTATACTTGCTGAAACCGGAACCGAAGCATTAACAGGAAATATAATCGTGGAACGTCGCAATGGATCCGGTGCAAAAGTGAGTGGCATAAACATTGAAGGCAAAGTGGCACCAAGTACAAAAATGCAATTGCAGTTTGGCTACACACTTCAGCAAAGTTTTTACGACCAAGCCGAGCGTTGGTCCGACGATGTAACGGTAGCTGCCGAACGAAAAATGCTTCGCACACCCAACAATTACGGCTATTTTACCCTTACTGCCAGCCCTGCCAAAAAATGGGCACTTTCGGCAACAGGCACCTACACAGGCACTATGTTAGCTCCCCATTTTGCGGGTTATATTGCTTCCGACAGGTTGGAACAAACGCCTGATTTTTTCGATTTGACCCTCAAAGCCTCACACGACATTAAGTTAAATGGCATTACCATGCAACTCAGTGGTGGCGTAAAAAATGCATTTAATGCCTACCAAAAAGATTTAGACGTGGGTGCTTTGCGCGATGCAGGTTACATTTATGGACCGGGCTTGCCACGTACTTTTTTTGTGGGGTTAAAGTTTAATAATTAATATTTCAACCATTTCCACATTTCTTTCCAGGTAGTTTTTTTGCCATACATCAAAATGCCTGTGCGGTAAATTTTGCCGGCCATCCAGGTGGTGCCAATAAACGAAAGTACCAAAATGCTGATTGACAGTGCAATTTGCCAAAATGGAACATCAAAAGGCAAACGAACCATCATGACTATGGGCGAAGTAAACGGTATGATGGAACACCAAAACGCCAATGGCCCGTCGGGGTTTTCGGCACTAAAAATACCGGCATAAATGGCAAAAATAATGGGAAGCATAATGGGCATCGAAAACTGTTGCGTGTCGGTTTCGTTATCTGCAGCCGAGCCGATAGCTGCAAAAAGCGAAGCATAAAGCAAATAACCTCCTAGAAAGTAAATAATAAACAGTGAGATAATCTGTACAAAGTCGAGCCCATTTACAGCGGTCATAAAGTCGGCAATTTGACCATTCATTTGGGTAGCAGGCATGCCTTGCATTCCTTTTTGGCTTAACTCCTGAATTTCTTTCATTTTTTGCATATCCAAATCCTTCGCAAAAGTAGTTGATA
>JBMOHZ010000179.1:0-5394 GCA_049317585.1 Paludibacter sp. | reverse complement strand
TGGCAGCAATGGTTAAAGTGGGTAGAAAATCGGCTAATGGTCGACTTGATTTTACACCTAGTCGTAGTTTCATATCTTCGGTGGTATGTCCACCAAACAGGGCTGTATCGCCTTTTGATCGAATTCGTCCAAAACCTTTATCGTCAACTCCTCGTTCAAAAATATTCTGAGATAATTGTTTTTCGGATGCACGCAGTTTTTCTCTAGTTTCGATGCGCGAATAATGATTTAATCGCTCTTCAATTAGTTCTGCTTTTCGGGTTTGTAATGCAAAATAACTTTGAGCAAAAGCAATTTCTTCTTTTTTAGGGTCGCCATTTTGGGCAATCAAATAACAAGCATATCGTGTAAGCATAAAATCGTTGATTTCACGTTTTGAACCACTTCCAAGAACGACCATTTTCGTGACCTCACGAAAATGGTCATCTATGTTGATATTCTGTGTTTTACACGAATCGATTGCTCGATTTATAGCTACTATAAAATTCTCCCAACGTGCATATCCAAGCACTTCTTGCAATTCGCGCGCAAACCATATTTCTACTTGTTGACTATTGTCTTCGTTATTTAGGTTATGTACTATTGTATCAAAAACAGATTTTAATTGCGTAATGCGTAGTTTGTCCATATTGTATTGATTTGAAAATTAGTAGATTAAAATGGATATTTTTTGCCCCGCAAATATAAACATTATTTTTACAATTTTAATGAAAAAGAAAGCTATATATTGAAAGTTTTTTATGTTTTATAGTTGGGGTGGTAAATTCCTCCCTGCTGATTATGTAGGAGGGAGAGTATAGCATTATTGTGCTGTTTCGGCGTCTAGCTTTTTGGTTTGAGTGGCGGCTTTGTCTACTATTTTGCTGGCGTTTTTGTATTGTCGGTAAAGGGTAGGGGTTAGCGTGGCAAAGGGTGCGATAAACTTTGTTGGATAAACTTTGTTGGATAAATGTATTTAACTATATCAAAAAAGAAAATTATGCTCCGCGAAATTCGTAAACAATATGAAATAGCTTCTTTAGAAGAAAGCGACGCAGATAAATCGGCATTCAATCAGTTTCAAAAATGGCTAAATGATGCACTAAAAAGTTCCGAAACTGAACCAACGGCAATGGTGGTTTCGACAGTTGATGAAAATTTACAACCGCACTCGCGCGTGGTATTATTAAAAGAATTTGACGAGCATGGGTTGGTGTTTTTCAGCAATTATGAAAGCAATAAAGCGCAGCAAATTAGTATAAATAATCGAATTGCAGTTTTATTTTTTTGGGAAACACTGGAGCGACAAGTACGCATAACAGGCACAGTGGAGAAAGTTCCCGAAGCTGTTTCAATAAATTATTTTAACTCTCGTCCGTTGGATAGTCGCATTGGCGCTTATGCTTCGCCACAAAGCAGGGTTATTGCCAGTAAGAAATTTCTAGAAAATCGTTTCGAAGTAATTAAACTGCAATATGGCGAAAACGTGCCCAAACCGGAACTGTGGGGTGGATATTTAATTATACCTGAAACTGTTGAATTTTGGCAAGGCAGACCTAACAGATTACACGATAGGCTTTTTTACAAAAAAACAGATACAGGTAATTGGGAAATAGTACGATTAGCACCTTAATAGAATCAAAGAGGTTGAATGCAAGTATTGATACCTAAAACATTGTTGTGTAAAAAAAAAGTTCCCTTTTGAGGAACTTTCTTTTTGTGGCGTCACCAGGAATCGAACCGGGGACACAAGGATTTTCAGTCCTTTGCTCTACCAACTGAGCTATGACGCCATTTTGCTTTAGCGGGTGCAAATATACGGACATTTTTTTAATTGACAAATAGTAATTTGCATTTTTATTTAAAATCCCAATATAACAGTAAAAACCGCTAAGCAAAATATATTATTATCAACAAATTACGTTGGTTTTTATTTGTTTAAAAAAATCATTTCCTTTGTCGTCGACCAAAATAAATGCTGGAAAATCCACTACTTCTATCTTCCAAATAGCTTCCATACCCAGTTCTGGGTATTCCAAACATTCCACTTTTTTGATATTTTGTTCGGCCAAAATAGCCGCAGGACCACCAATAGATCCCAAATAGAAACCGCCATATTTATAACAGGCATCGGTTACTTGCTGGGTACGATTACCTTTGGCAATCATGATAAGACTACCGCCATGTTGTTGAAATAAATCAACATAGGAATCCATGCGACCAGCTGTAGTTGGTCCAAACGAACCCGAAGCCATACCTTTAGGCGTTTTAGCTGGTCCTGCATAATAAATTGGGTGATCTTTTACGTATTGAGGCAATGGTTTTCCTGCATCAATCAATTCTTTGAGTTTGGCATGTGCAATATCCCTTCCTACAACAATAGTTCCCGAAAGTGATAATCGTGTAGCTACAGGATAAGCCGAAAGTTTAGCCAAAATTTCGCTCATGGGTTGATTAAGGTCTATTTTCACAGCATCACCTTCGCCTGCATTGCGCAAGTTTTCTGGTATAAATTTGCCTGGATTTTCCTCCATCTTTTCTATCCAAAGTCCATCTTTATTAATTTTGGCTTTTATGTTTCTATCGGCAGAGCACGAAACAGCCATCCCTACAAAACACGAAGCGCCATGACGTGACAATCGAACAATACGAATATCGTGAGCAAAATATTTACCTCCAAACTGAGCACCATAACCCGATGCTTGTGCTTGTTTCAGAATTTTCTGCTCCATTTCTATATCTCTAAAGGCTTGTCCAAGTTCATTTCCTACAGTAGGCAACTCGTCGTAGTATTTTGTAGAGGCAAGTTTTACGGTTTTCATACAAGCATCGGCCGATGTTCCACCTATTACAAACGCAATGTGGTAAGGCGGACAAGCTGCTGTACCTAAGGTTTTCATTTTTTCGGTTAGGAATTTTTCGAGCGACACAGGATTCAGCAATGCTTTTGTTTCCTGAAACAAATATGATTTATTGGCCGATCCACCACCTTTAGCAATAAAAAGAAATTTATATTCGTTACCGTGACTGGCCACCAAGTCGATTTGCGCTGGTAAATTGGTCCCTGTATTTACTTCATCGTACATATTAAGGGCAGCGTTTTGCGAGTAACGCAGATTTTCTTCGGTATACGTTTCGTAAATTCCTTGCGACAAAGCTTCTTCGTCGTTGCCATTAGTCCAAACATTATTACCTTTTTTGGCATACACGGTAGCAGTACCTGTATCCTGACAGAATGGAAGTATGCCTTTAGCAGCAATTTCGGCATTGCGAAGCATGGTTACAGCTACGTATTTATCGTTTTCGCTAGCTTCGGGGTCGTCCAAAATAGCCGCAACTTGCTTTTGATGTTCGGGGCGAAGCAAAAAAGCACAGTCGCGCATAGCAGTGCGGGCAAGCTTGGCAATACCCTCTTGTTCTACTTTTAAAATTTCTTGTCCGTCGAATTCCGAAACCGACACATGCTCTTTGGTAAGTAAGTAATATTCTGTTTTTTCTTTCCCTAATGGAAAAGTTTCTTGAAAAATAAAAGGTTTTGCCATTATAAACTAAATTTGAATGTTAGAGTAATTCTGAAATATTAAACCACATAAGAGCACAAGGATGTAACTTATATGAATCCATTAAATTGCCCTGCAAAATTACGGAATATTTTCGATAATTCAATTCCGGAATTGCATAAAAAAACCTTTCAGTTGTCTGTGTGTATTGAACAATAAAATTGCCAACATCAACCTTAATTTGGGTTAAATTAGCTAGCTTATTTCGGATTCTTCAGTCCAAAAAGCTATCTTTGTTGTATAGAACTAAATACACATATCGATTCAGCATGTCATTTATAAAAAATTATATCTTTATACTCTTATTAATTTTCAGCTCGCAAAGCATACTTAGTCAGGAACATACAACAATTCAGAGCGATTCCCTACCTGATCAACCAGCGAAATACACGCAACTTTACACTCCAAATATTTCATTAATTGATTCCATTATTAATTTCAGCAAATCTTACTTAGGCTCACCTTACCGAGGCGGACACGATGGTCCAAACTCGTTCGACTGTTCTGGTTTCACTTCCTTTGTTTTTCGGAATTTTGGCATCAAATTAGGACGTTCGTCATCGGATCAAGCCGATCAAGTCCCTACAGTCAGCAACGAAGATATTGCGCCGGGCGATTTGGTTTTTTTCAATGGACACAGGCGCGGAAGCCGAGTGGGACACGTAGGAATGGTAGTGTCGAAACACGAAAATGGCAATTTTGATTTTATACATTCCGCTTCGAGTGTTGGCATTTCCATATCGAACTCCGAAGCCGATTATTACACACGCAGATTTATAAAAGCGGGCAGAGTTATACAGTTGGACACTTTGATGGCACGTTCAGGTAACACAACACAAGCTACTCGTAGTAAAAACCATCAAAACGCTGCTATTGAGAACGATACAACCACAGTAAACAAAGTCCCTGCTACAGTCACTACTATCGTTAAAAAAACGATTCCAGCTAAATACCACATCGTAAAATCGGGTGAAACATTATCCGAAATTGCAGATAAATACGGAATGAGCATTTCGCAGCTAAAAAAGAAGAATAAGTTGAAAAAGGATTTTTTGGCGCTCAAACAGCGTTTAATAATTAAAGACGAACAACACATTGAAGTGGTTCAGAAAGTGAGACAAACGCCTATAAAAGAAAAAGTTACTACTTCCACACCAATTGAAATAGCTGCAACAACTGATAAAGACGAAAGTAGCCAATTGCCAACATATCATTCGGTGCAAAAAGGTGAAACACTTTTCAGTATTTCGAAAAAATATGCGGTAAGTATTGATGATTTAAAGGAACTAAACAAATTGAAAAGCGGCAGTATTTTCAAAGGACAACGTTTACTGATAAGCCAACAAACTGTAACTGAAAACATACAAACTGAAAAAGCACAAACAAAAACTTTTGAAACTTCAGCAACAGAAAAAATTGAGTCAGCAAAAACAGAACATAAAATTACATCAGAAAGTAAATTGCTTAAAAACGGCATACATATTGTATCGAAAGGTGAAACACTTCAAAGCATATCCAAACAATATGGTATAAAAATAGCTGAATTGAAGGAACTTAATAATATGACTACTGATAACATTCAAGCTGGTCAAAAATTAATAACTCCTTCGGACAATACTAATAAATTAGTGTCTGCTAAAAAGAAAACTAAAACGCATACGGTAAAAAGTGGCGAAACATTGTCCGAAATTGCCGAAAAATACAACTGCAAAGTTTCCGATTTAAAAAAATGGAACAACAAAAGCAGCAACAAATTAAGTCTTGGAGAAAAATTAAAAATAATGTATTAATTTTCGCAAAAAACCCACGAACATGAACAAAAACAATTTGCAACAAACCATTATTATTTCGGCAG
>JBMOHZ010000178.1:0-5414 GCA_049317585.1 Paludibacter sp. | reverse complement strand
TCTACACGTATAAATTTAGGAATTATGGGTTGTTATGCCGGTATGGCAAACGTTACTGCTGTAGAATGGAAATTTACCGAATTCAGAAGTGATAATACCTGTAATGCAAACACTGGTTCGGGCTCAGGTGAGCGTGTGGATATTTGCGATATTGCTTTTTTCCGACCATCGTCCAGTATGCCCATGATTAAAGATTATTGGTATCGACTGTTTCAGAATATTTCAAACATAAACGCTGTATTGCCTTCGGTGGTTGACAATAAATACGTTACTATTGAATCGAAACGAGCACAGTTCGAAAGTGAATTGCTTTTTATGCGGGCTTATCATTACTTTACGCTAGTAAATCTCTTTGGCGACATGTTTAAAGTAACAACGGTTATTGGACCAAACGAAGCAAAAAAGATAGTTCGCAGTCCTGTAAGTGAGATTTACGACGAAATAATAATTCCAGACTTAATAAAAGCGGCAAACGAAGCTCCTGACGTTTATGCCTTGTCGAGCGACAAAGGTAGAGTGACAAAATGGGCTGCAAAAGCTATGTTGGCAAAAGTGTATATGCAACTCGGTGGCACCGACAATCTGGCTTTAGCGAAACCACTTTTACAAGAAGTAATGGCTGCTCCAGCTTACGGTTTATTAACTGATAAAGGAACATCATCTCCAAGTGCATTTGCAAATATCTTTAATGTAGGAAATGAAATGAACAAAGAAATTATTTTTGCAGTTCGTTACTTAGGTGGAACTTCAGGCATTGGGTCTCCATTTTGGACTAACTTTGCTCCAGATGGATCCGCTAATTTGTTTTTGAAAATCGGAACTCCCGAAGGCAATAATAATCCTACTTTAGAAATTATGAACCTTTTTGCTTCGGATGTAAAAGATACCCGTTCGGCAGCTAGTTTTGGCACGTGGCAAAAAACACCAACAACATCAATTCCTTATATTTCTAAATACCAAGATGCTACTATGTCGCAATCCAAACAATCGGAAAATGACTGGCCGGTAATTCGTTATGCTGATGTTGTGCTGTTGTATGCTGAGTTATTGGCACAAGACCCAGCTGGATTTGCAACTGCTCATATCGAAGTCAACAAAGTACGTGCCCGCGCAGGTGTTGATCCACTTCCGGCTTTTACTTCTACAACCGAAGCATTGGATGCTGTATATAAAGAACGCCGATTGGAACTGGCATTTGAAAATCAACGATGGTTTGATTTATTACGTATGAATAAAACATATGATGACCCAAACAAGGCCATGACAATTCTTAAAGCACATCATTTTGTAACCGATTGGGCTTTACTTTATTCAAAATACAGTCCGATTTTACCTCCAATCGAGAGTTTCTTTATCAACGACCGCTTGTTGTTACCAATTCCGCAAACCGAAATTGATACTAATAACGAAATGGTAATTAAAAACAATCCAAGCTATTAATTTTTTAAATTAAATGATTATGAATAAGATATATAATAATTATCAAAAACTGATATTCACTTTATTGATGGTAATTAGCATCGGATTTAGTGCCTGCACCATGGACGATGAGTTAACCGTGGTAAAACCCAAAACACTCGATGAATATAAAACCCAAATGACAGCTTATTTGGCAAAAGAAAAAATGATGGTGGATACAGCCAGAGTAGGATATAATGTTGGTAATTTGAAATCGACTACCGATTCGACTACCGTAAAAGCTCCTTATTTAGCTGCAATTGTAGCGGCTCAAGCTGTAGTTGCCAATCCTGAGGTTACAATTACACAAATTGCTGTTGCTGACAAAAGTCTGGCGATTCCCGGAAAAGCATTCTGGGCTGCAATATGGATAGCAGATCGTCGACAATTGAATGATTCGATAGTAGCAGCTTCAGCACTGAATACAGCTACTCTTCAGGGTAATTTGGGTGGACAGGTAATGGCGGATGCCAAAGCAGCTTTTACCGCAGCAATTGCCAAAGCTACGTCAACCAGAGGAACATCTGCTTTATCGGCATTGCAAATTAAATTAGCTGGTGAAGCGCTTACTACTGCTAAAAAAGCATTTGTTTCGGCCATTATACCGCTGGATTTCAATACATTCCTTACCAAATCGAAAGCTTATGTGGCTGAACAAAAGACACTGGTCGAAGCTTCAGTTGCAGGCTATAATGCAGGAGAATATATTGCGCTCACTCGCACGAATTATTTAAATGCAATACTTGCAGCAAACGATTCAGTAAATAAAGCTGGTATTTCTTACGACGGCATTTCCAAAGCAATTACCAATATGATTGTTCCAAAAGCAGCTTTTGTTCCTATGCTCACTGACCATCGTCCACTTAATGACACTATTTTAATGGCCGAATCGTTAAGTCCTTCTTTTGTTGTTGGAACAGCTAAAGGTCAGGTAGTAACAGCAGCTAAAACTGCATTTACAACGGCTATTACTACTGCAAAAACTGCACGTGAAAACGTAACGCTAACAGATGGATTAACAAAAGCAGCTCGTTTCAAAATTGGACAAGCCATTTTCACTATTCAGGCAAGTATTGTGCTCGGCGATTTAATTATTGATGCAAACGCACTGAAAGCTGCAACTCCGATTGGTACAGCAGTTGGACAAGTTTCAACAGCTTCGAACTTTGTGTTTAATAAAGCTATTACCGATGCAACTGCTGTCAGAAACAGTGGATCAAGTACTTACGCACAAATGACTTCGGCCATAAATGCTTTAAAAACAGCGACAACAACATTTTCAAATTCGATAAAAAAATAAACCCTAACAGTAGTTTTCAACTAAAATAAAATGATTGCTAAATCTAAAATTCTAATTCTACTTGCATTTTTACAATGCATAAATGTTTTTGCAACCACATACAAGGTTGGTAATATAGATGAATATAAACAAAAATCCAAAACCTTATTTGCGGGCGATACCATTGTACTTGCCAACGGAGTTTGGAATGATGCACAACTTGTATTGAAAGGCAAAGGCGAACAGGGCAAACAAATAAACCTGATAGGCGAAACACCTGGAAAAGTATTTCTGCAAGGCAAATCATGTTTGAATCTTTCGGGCAATTATCTTTCGGTATCGGGATTGGTTTTTAAAAATGGTTTTTCACCAAAAGGAACAGTTATTGATTTTAGAACTAGTTCAAAAGATTATGCTTATAATTCAGTAGTTTCAAACTGTGTAATCGACAAATTCAATCAACCTGTTAAAGACTCGATGGATCATTGGATAGGAGTTTGGGGCAAAAAAAACGTTGTTGAGTATTGTTATTTTGGAGGAAAATCAAATGAAGGCACCACCTTGGTGGTTTGGCCTAACGATTCAAATTCAACCAACAACGGCCATTTGATTTATCGTAATTATTTTGGTGCACGTCCACGCTTAGGTGCTAATGGAGGCGAAAGTATCCGCATCGGAACCAGTCAGGTTTGTCATTTAAGTTCAGGAACTATTGTAGATGGAAATTATTTCGAGCATTGCAATGGCGAAGTGGAAGTAATTTCGAATAAATCGTGCGATAACATATTGGTAAACAATACCTTTTTCGAATGTGAAGGTAGTTTGGTATTGCGGCACGGTAACAATGCAACTGTTGCTGGGAACTGGTTTATTGGTAACGGAAAACCATTTACTGGAGGAGTTCGTGTAATCAACGAGGGTCACAAAATTTACAACAACTTTTTTTACAAATTGGCTGGCGAAGATTTTCGTTCGGGCTTGACGATAATGAACGCCATACCAGACTCACCACCAAACGGCTATGCTCCCGTTAAAAATGTGCTGTTTGCCAATAATACTTTCTACGATTGTGCATTCCCGTGGGCTTTTGGTGTTGGTTTTGGCGAACGAAACCGCACTGTAAAACCTGAGAGTACACTATTGCTAAACAACTTAGTATATTGTCCCAATACAAAAGAATTGGTGAAGTTTTACGACCAAACCGATGGTGTGCGTTTCGACAATAACATAATGGTGAACAGTACAGGAAATAGTACGGATAAAGGAGCTGTTGCCGGCGAAGCACTGAAAACGACAGTAAATGGTTACGAAGCTGTATATTCAACAGCAAAAGCTAAAAAATTGCCATTTGTAAAGTACGATATTCTTGGTCAGATTCGCAGCGAAGCAGTAATTGGAGCGTTTCAGAATAAGGGCGAAAATCCTACACTTGATTATGCTTCATCGAAAAATTGTGGACCATCGTGGTACAAAGCTTCAGCAGAAAATGCTGAAAAGAAACTGACTCCTGCAGGAAAAACCATTACTGTGGCAGCTGGAACTGATGTTTTGACTCAAGTATTAAAAAAAGCCGGAAATGGAGATGTGTTGTTATTGTCGGCTGGTGAACACATTATCACCAATAAATTGGCAATTAATAAAAGTATTATATTGAAAAGTGCTGATACTAAAACAAAACCGGTAATTAAACTGCAATCGAGCCGCGAAAACAATGCTTTTTTCGAAATTGGAGCCAATGCCCGTTTAAGCATAGATGGAATTGCCATTAATGGTGATAGTAAAGCCGCATTTCCTGCAAAATATGTTTTTGCAACAGGAAAAGAAGGTGCTGTAAACTATGCTTTACATTTGAATAATTGCGATATTTATGATGTAAAAGTAGCATCGGGAGCCATTTTTAAAGCTTATAAAACTTCGTATGCCGACTCAATTGTTATTAAAAATAGTGTTCTAAGGGATTCGTATCGTGGTATAAGTTTAGCCGACGAGAAAGACGACATAGGAAAGTATAACGCTGAAACAGTGATTATTGACAATACTGTTTTTTCAAATATTGATCAATTTGCAATTGATTATTACAGAGGTGGAAACGATGAATCTACCTTAGGTGGAGCTCTGAAAATTGACCACTGTGTTTTCGATAATGTGGGAATTGATGAAAAACAAACCATTTTGAAGTTAAACAGAATTGTAACTGTTGCTATCTCCAACTCCATTTTTGCAAATTCAATGGCAAAAACAAGTGTTCGACTGACAGGAAATAAAAACAGTGTTTCAAATTGTTGTTTTTCTGCTTGTGCCGACCCAAAAACTGAAAGTGGTGCCACAATCAGCAAGCTGAATAATGAGTCGGTAAAATTTGAAAAGAAAAGCTTCAATTTGGCTAAAAAGTCGAAGTTAATCGGAATTGCCAGTGATGGTGGAAATATTGGGTTGAAATAGAGAAGAGCAAAGAATCAAGAACCAAGAGCCAAGACTAAGACTGCTCAAATTTCAAACACCTCAAACATCAAACTTTTCAAACGAGACGAGAAACACAAAATGAAAAACACGATATTAATTCTCTTCTTCTCCATTTCCCTTTATTCTAATGCACAAACGGTGCTGAATGCGAATGGACCAGGCAATACGTACGAGTTAATCAACAGCGTGTTAGCTCCTATTGGTGGCGATGTGG
>JBMOHZ010000177.1:0-5430 GCA_049317585.1 Paludibacter sp. | reverse complement strand
ATGCTGTTTGGAACAATTTAGAAGCTATTCGGAAAACTCCGGGTTGGTGTAATTTATTTAACGATGCTACTACCGATGTTAAATATGGTAAATTATACAATATTAGTGCTGCGAACGATGCAAGAGGCATTAATCCAGCAGGGTGGCACATTCCTTCAAAAGATGAATGGCAAACACTTGAAAATCTTTTAATTTCAAACGGATATAATTTTAATCCTCCTTCTACATACAATTCACTCAATAAAGCCTTGGCAGCCAATACCGACTGGGTAGAAAACACCACTATAGTTGGTTCTCCGGGCAACGATTTGTCAAAAAACAATGCTACAGGCTTTACTGCCTTACCCTCTGGATACCGCGCAGCCAATGGCTCATTTTATGGTGGTAGGGCAGCTTGGTGGAGTTCTACCCCACTTTTTGCACAAACTACTTATATGTGGATGGTAGTTGCCGATTGGTCTAATTTATATACAACCAATTATCTCAACGAAACAGGATGTTCTGTGCGTTGTGTAATGGATTAGGTTTTATATTTAACTAACAATTCTTTCAGATGTTACAAAAAAGTTGCGTTAATGATACATCTGTGATTTATTATGATGTGACATCCATTTATCTTTGTTTCGTAAAAAAAGTTATATGTAAATGATAGTGCAATTATACATAAAAGTGAATACGAGGTTTTTAAAAGTCAACTATAGACTTTTAATCGTGCTTGCTTTTGTCATAATTACCAGTTCGGCTTATGCTGCCTTGTCGGGAACATTTTACATCGATGCCACCAATGGTAACGATTTGTCGACTGGAAGGGCAGAAGCAACAGCATGGAAAACTTTCTCTAAAATCAACAGCAATTTACTATCGGCTGGAACAAAAATTTTGCTGAAACGAGGCGAAGTATGGAATCAACGCTTAGAAATTAAAGGTGCCGGAACTGCCACCAATTGGATTACGGTAGGTGCTTATGGCATAAGCAATGTAAAACCAAAAATCTCGTTAACAAACAGCAAAGATGATATTGCCATTTTAATTAGCGATTTAGATAAAACAACAGCTACTGCTCGTTCGCAAAATATCAGCTACATTCAAATTCAGGATTTGGAAATTGCCAATACTCGCTTGGGAATTTACTATCGCTCCATAATGGGAACTGTAAATACTGGATTTAGAGTTTCAAATTGCACTTTCAACAATATTAACTGCGACGAGGTAATGATTGCTTGTAATACCGGAGCCGATAGAGCTGCAAAACACATAGTTATAGACAATCAGCTTAAAGCCGTAAAAGGCAACCTACCAACAGCTTACACAGCTACTGGTGGCGGTGTTTACGAATACATTTTTCCCGCAGCCATTTTTATTGGCGGTCAAACTTTTGGGCCACAAACAGTAAGCGGAAATCATACTACAATTTTAACTGAATTTGAAGTTTCAAATTGCTCATTCAACGATGTGTGTGCCAGCATTTCAACCTCATTCTACTTTCCGTTAATTGGCAATAACAATGGTTCCAACGTGTGGAGGCAGCTTATACATAAAGTGAAGATAACCGATTGTGTTTCAGTTGGTACAGTTAGTGGTGCAATTTCGTTCGATGGCGTAAATGGTGGCGCAGTTCCTGATGCAAGTGGTGTTATGCAGGCCGATGCAAATGGCTGGGGCTTAATAAAGAATTTCAGAGTAACAATGGGTTCAAGCGTTCCTGGCCGATCGTGGCCCGATGGTACAACGGGAGTTATGTTTTCGAACACTCAAAATTTCTTGGTTGACAACTGTGAATTCTCTGAAATAATAAATCAAGGAAATCCTGATGGCTGCGGATTCGATTTTGAAACCAACGATAATCAGGTAACGCTCCAGAACTCTAAGTTTTTCAACAATGACGGTCACGCCATTTTAATGATGAACGGTGGAACATTCGGTGGGTGTACACGCATTAAAATTCAAAAAAACCTTTTTGCTAAAAATGTAAAGAGTAGCCCTTCTTTAGATGAGTTGGAATTATCCAATCCTATCGACGGACATTCCGACATTGTGGTACGAAATAATATTTCCTTTTTGCGTAAAACCAATAAAGATAACCTTCCCATTAATTTTTACAATACCAACCGTACTTATGTAACGGCTACCGATAACGACATATATTACTTGGATGATGCGGCTCAACCCATTACAGTAAGTTTTTTGGGCGCAACCTATACTTATAATGCCACAGCAAGTAAAGTTTCTATTCCGGTTGTATCAGCACTATCGGTTAACGATGGAATTGCATTCACCGACAAACCTGCCATTATTTTAAATAGCGATATAAGTAAAGGTGCAGCCTCGAGTTTTATGATAAGTGAAAGCGCTAACTTTTCGGGTGCGAATTGGGAGGTGTATAAATCGGGTGTCAACTTCAATTTATCGCCAGCCGATGGATTAAAAACCATTTATTTTAAAGTGAAAAATGTGATGGGCGAATCGGCAACTACATCAGCAAAAGTAACATTAAAAACAGTACCCGAGAAATTGGAAGCTAACACGCGAAGCCATGTTTCAGCGAATCTTGCTCCAAATCCTGTAAAATCAAATGTAAAGGTGTCGTTCTCGAAAACGCTACACAATACAAATGAAATAGTTAGTGCCGATGAAGATGTGTATGATGTAACGCTTTATAATATTTCAGGAAAATTAGTAGAACAAAGTCAACATACTGGAAATGAGTTTATTTTAGATATGACTCATCAACTGAATGGAATGTATTTTTTGAAAATGAAAGGCTCAAAAAATAGTTTTACAAAAACAATTTTTAAGAATTAGCTCGTTTACCAAATCAACTGTATGAACTTCAACAATCAATATTATTTTCTACTTTTTACGCTTATCGGTTTAAGTCTCAATAGCTGTAAACCTACGGAGCCCGAAGAAATTCTTACGGTATCAGTTGCCTCCATCTCGGCTTCAGCACTAAAGAATACCTACGAAGTAAGTGTAACTACAACTGCAACCGATTTTACAGTTACATCCGATTCTACATGGTGTACCGTTACACCAAATGTAGCTAATAAATCTTTTCAAATTAGCGTATCTGAAAATTACAGAACCATAATTCGTAAAGCAAAAATTACGGTTGCCACCACAAAAAAAACGTCAATAATTTCAATTACACAAGCTGCCGGAGTTTATATACCCATAGTGTTAACGCCTTCTCAGCGCGATAGTTTGGCTTTGGTGAAACTAAACACAGGCACTACAAAATGGGATATTACAAAACCTTTTAATACATGGGCGGGTGTAAAAGTGGAACAAGTGGATGGCTACCGTCGTGTTACCGAACTGGATATTCATTCGCTCAATTATGCTACAGGAGCTATTACCGATTCCATAAAAAACCTGACCGAATTGCTTTACCTTGACTTGTCGGGACTAAATTTAAGTGGTTCAATTCCAAATTTAACTACATTGACCAAACTAATAGTTTTGGACTTGAAAAATAATATGCTCACAGGCAATGTTCCAGCCTTGCCAAATTCATTGGCATATTTGAGTTTGGGTCAAAATAAATTATCAGGAACCTTACCTGTTTCAATTAAAAATATATCCAACCTCATGATTCTTGATTTGGGATTAAACGACATAACCGGCGATATACCAGCAGACTGGAGCTCGCTTACTAAGTTGAAATACTTCTATCTATATGGAAATGTGTTGAGTGGTTCTATACCTAATTTTATTTCTACTTTTAGCAAATTAGAAGCATTGGCGTTGGACTACAATCAGTTGACAGGCTCAATACCAAGCGGAATTGGAAGCATTGCTACTTTACAAAAATTAACTTTACAGCAAAACAAATTATCAGGTACTATTCCTGCCGACTTGCTAAACAATACCAACTGGTCTACGTGGAGTGCCACGGTTGCACCTCAGCAAAATGGAGTTACGCTTAGTGGAGCACCAGCCGGAATAAAAGCATCAGGCAACATTAACAAACTAATTTCAAAGAAACAAATATACCCATTACCCGATAAAAAACAGTTTATTCACCTTTTAAAAAACAATTAATTTACATTTATCTAATCAATTTATTCACTTTTTAAAAATTACAATCATGAAAAAAATTACTCTTTCTCTTTTGGCTTTGTCATTTATAATGACTGCCAATGCGCAAATGGAAGCTTTCTTCCCACAATTTGGCGACGAAGCTAAATGGTCAGTTAACGAACAATTCGAATTGGTTTTTGCCGGCAAAAGTGAAGCTGCCCCAACCGGAGCTATTGCCACCACTTTCGAAGGATTGGTTTCCGATGGAAACGGAATTAACGATTTTACAGGCTTAAAAATGGAATTTGATGCCTACATTTTTAATCAACCTACAAACACTTCATTAATCATTGGATGGAATGGCAAATGGAGTGCTACCGAAGGTCTTGGAGTCAACCTCGACTATAACCAATGGTTATGCCAAGCAGCTAAAAATTACAATTACGCCAACGTAAAATGGATGGTTCCTACTGTCCCTTCAGATTATCAAGCAGCTGTTAAATGGGATACATACAATCATTTTATTATTGATATCGATGCCAATGGTAAAATCACCTCTACTATAAATGGCTATGTATGCCCTATTCCTTACGAAGCTGGAACGGCTATTTTAAAACCAACTGCTTTATCACAATTTACAGTAGTTTTTGCAAATAACATTGCTGGTTGGAAAATGAAAAATTTGGTTGTAAAAAAAGGTACAGTAACCAATACTTATTTTAGCAACCCTGATGCTGCCGTAAAAAATAATAAACAATCAAATTTCGATGTGTATCCTGTTCCGAGCAAAGGAAATTTCACCATTACAAGCGAAGCTGTTGGTCAAAAATATGAAGTTACCAATATCTTAGGTCAACAAATTAAAAGTGGTATTATTTCATCAAATAAAGAAATATTAGATTTAACTTCACAACAAGCCGGAACATATTTGCTTTCTGTTCAGGATAAAAATGGTAAATCTGTTCGTCAGATTGTGAAAAATTAGATTCAAACTCAGGTAGCACTTTGATTTTTATAGTGCTACCTGAATTTTTATTTTCAAAGATAGGTTATTATGCAAAAAATACTACTTTTTATTTTCACACTATTTGTTGTCGGTAATATAACTGCTAACGATGTGGTTGGTGCAGGTACACCTTGGGTGCCTCAAGCTCCCAATACACAATGGTCGGTAACAAATGCTAATGAACTAAGTTACGATGGCGCTGAACCGAATGGTGATCCGGCTGTTATTGCCACCACTTTTGATGGATTAACTGCCACTGATACATGGAGTTATTATGCAGGATTAACGCTTACGTTCGATGTCGTACTATCAAACAATTCCAACCATACATTGAGTGTAGTTCTAGGTGCAAAAGATGTATGGTCAAGTAAAAAAGGGATTTTTATACAAATCTGCAAAAA
>JBMOHZ010000176.1:0-5448 GCA_049317585.1 Paludibacter sp. | reverse complement strand
TTCGGCAGGTGTATCTACAGGATTATCGAATCAAAACACAAACTTCTTCATAACCACAAATAGCTCAACCGTTTGTATTCACAACCTTAGCGGACTAGGTGGTAAACTAACACTGATTGACAGTAAAGGCGTGGTGATTAAAAATTTTGAATATACAAACGAAAAATTTTCATCATTTAATGTGGAAATTCCAATTGGCGTTATCATTTATAAATCTATGGACAATAGTGGTAAAATAACAACGGGTAAAATTTGTCCAATGGAGTAAAGCAGTATAATAGAATTAAACCATAGTAAATCCCATATTCAAAGTAAAATAATGAATATGGGATTTCATTAAATATGTTAAATACAGAGCCAATAAAGTTATATAACATTAATTTAGGTGCTACATTATCCTTCATTTTAAAATTGTTAAAACAAATAAAAAGGATAATTCCAATTTATCGTAATAATATAAACTACAAAAACCAACAATTTTTAATTAATTATCATTTTTACTCGTGTTAACCTGCTACAATCCAAACCGATTAAGGCATCAAGTTAAACTCTTCTCCACCTTATCATGCTTTAATTGATTCAATCACCAAACGAGCTGTAATAGTATATATTACAGTGCTTGTCGGAAATATTCAAGTTGTATTTAATGTAAATTTGTAGGCAATAGAACCACCACTACTTACTAATAATTACAATTATGAAACGAGCATTATCAACGCTGATTTATTTATATCTTGGTCTTATGTGTATTTCAGCACAAACCCGCATTCAGAGCGCAATAGGCAATACAGGCACAAATGCTGTAACAACATTTAATGTTACATTAGGCACAGCACCAATAAATGGGAATACACTTATTGCCATAATTTCAACTCAAAGCACGGCCACTAATACAATAACAAGTATTACTCAAACGGGTGCAACCTGGACAAGAGCGATTTCGTCGACAGGAAATGCAACAAATGCAACAACTACCGAAATTTGGTACACTACGGCTCTTTCAGGTGGCGCAACTACATTAACAATTAATCAAAGTACGTCGCGCTCGGCAGCAGTAATAATAGAGTACGAAGGGTTATTATACGGCGCTCCACTAGATGTAGCAGCATCCAATTTTAATGCAACTACCAGTACGACAGCATCAACCGGCACAACTGCAACCTACAATTATCCCAATGCCTTATTAATTGGTGGAATTGGATTAAAAAGTAGTAGCTATACTTTAAGTGCAATAACAAACACATTTACAGCAGTTGCTAACGCAAGTTCAACCAATTCGACAACAACCCGAAATGCAAAAATATACGCGCTCGAAAAAATAGTTAGTACAACAGGAACCGCCACTACAGGAGGAACGGTAAGTTCAAAATCATTTTGGTCGGGTGCTGTAGCTGTATTTATCAGTGCCCATTTAGGAAGTTTTACTCCACTTTCGGCTTGCAAGGGCGATGCTTCTGTTATTACATTAAATGGATCTGGGTTTACATCGGGTTCAACCGTATCTTTCAACGGCGTTTCAGCATCTACTACTTTTGTAAATTCAGGTCAATTAACAGCTATTGTGCCTGTAACTGCCACACCTGGATTTATTTCCGTAACAACAGCGGGAACAACTCTTGAGAGCAATAGACCATTTTTAGTTAAGTCGCCACCTATTCCTACAGCTAATATAACCAAAACTACTTGCCCTACATCGAGCGATGGTGCAGTGGCTCCAAACAATATCCCAATTGCTGTAAATTTCGATTATACCAAATCGCAATATATAAATTTAGGAACATCGTTACTAAATAATTTAAGCGCCTTTACACTCGAAGGTTGGATAAAAACGACAACCTTTAACCGTAACAGTTTTTTTGGACAAAACAATGCAGTTGAAATTGGATTGACATCAGCAGGTACAGTTGAACTTTGGTCGGAAGGATTGTATACAAATGTGTATTCGCCAGCAGCATATCCAACCGATGGTTTGTGGCATCATATAGCAGGTACCGGAGATGGTACAACTATGAAGATTTATATTGATGGTGAATTAATTGCTTCGGGTACTCATGCAACTCTTCCTGCTATAATTTTATATGGTTCTTCGCCCGACAATACAATGATTGGTGGGTATGTTTGGGATGCAGTAACACCCAATTATCATAATGGTCAAGTTTTGAAAGCCGGATTTTGGAATAGAGCGCTCACAAACACCGAAATTGCTGATTTGGCTTCTACACCACATCAATATTATACCGGCGAAAGTAATTTAATAGCAGGATATAACTTTTTCGAAGGAACTGGAACAACACTATCAAAAACTCCGTCAGGAACAAACGGAACATTTACCGGAACAACCGTATCCACATGGACGGATTTATTCACTTATAGCTGGACAAAAGCAGGAGGAGGTTTTAGTGCTTCAACTAAAAACATAAGCGCATTACCAACAGGAACTTATAATTTGGCAGCAACTTTTAATGGTTGTACTTCTAATTCAGGCGATTTTGTAGTTGCTTCGAATGGAACAGAATCAACAGCAGCTACATCAATAAGTGGTGATTCTCCCATTTGTAATGGCAGTTCATCAACATTAACACTATCAGGCGGCTCGCTCGGTACAGCCGCAACGTGGAAATGGTATTCGGGTAGTTGCGGAGGCACGCTTGTTGGAACAGGAGCTTCAATTTCTGTTAGCCCAACAACAACTACCACCTATTATGTTCGTGCCGAAGGAACTTGTAATACAACCGCTTGCGTTAGTTTTACAGTTACCGTAAATGCCACCGGACAATGGATAGGCGTAACAAGTACCGACTGGAATACAGCGAGTAACTGGTGTGGAAGTATCCCTACTTCAACCACCGATGTAATTATTCCGAGTGGAGTACCTTACCAACCTACCATTGGCGATGCTGATGGTGTTTGTAATTCGTTGACAATTAATGCAGGTGCAACTGTAACAATCAGCGGCACAAACACGTTGACAATTTATGGAAATTGGATAAACAACGGTACTTTTACAGCAAACACAAGTACAGTAATTTTTAACGGTACAACAGCTATTTCTGGCGCATCAACAACTACATTTCACCATTTAACAATAAACTCTACCAAATCGCTTACTGCTTCAACCGGAAACGTAAATATCACCGGTAATTGGACCAATAACGGAACATTTATAGATAATAGTGGTACAATTAGTTTATCAGGTTCAAGTGCTCAAACAATTACCGGTGTTAGTACTTTTAATAATCTTACTATAAATAACAGTGCTGGAGTAGTTGCTGCAAGCAATTTAACGGTTAATGGAGTGCTTAATTTGGCTTCGGCAAATGCTTCGACAACAGTTGGAACGTTGGATTTGAGCCCAATTTATTCAACCGATGTGCTTACAAGTTCAAATAATTTATATATGGGAGCTAATGCTACTACGGTAGGTGTTGGTGATGTTACGGGTAGAATTATACGCACTACAATAAATGCGAATATTGATTACTCGTTTGGAAATTCAAACACAACTATTCAGTTTTACGATGGAGGGACTTATCCTACACAGGTTACAATTATCCCTCGTATTGGTGTTCGACATTCCACAAAGAACAATACAGTTAAAAGAACATACCAAATAATAAGAACCGGAGGAAACACACCTACAAAATTCTCACTTAAACTTGCTTACTTAACTGACGAACTTGATGGAATTACAGAAAGCAGTCTTGTTTATTGGGATCACCACATACCTTATGCTGGAGCAAGTCCTCACGAACATGGAAAAACAGAGTTAAACACCTCAAGTAATTATATCACACTTTCGGGACACGGCATACGTTATTTGGCTCAAAATGAATACTTTGGAGAATTAGTCTACCAGAGCGATGTATTAACGCCACAAAGTCAAGCAAAAATTTGGATGATTTCAGGTAAAGAATCGGCAAGTAATTTTATCTGGTTAGGTGCTGCAAACACTGATTGGGATAATGTTTCAAATTGGTCTGGCAGTATTATCCCTATTTCAACGAGCGATGTAATTATTCCAAACACAGCTACTAGAGATGCTGTTATTCCTGACAATGCTACTCGTACGGTCAAAACTATTCTTATTGAATCGAGTCGAACTGTAACTGCCGGAGATGGTAGTACATTGGAAGTATATGGTTCATTGGTCGACACTAATGGAACAACGCCATGGAATAATTCAGGAACATTTGTTCCAAACACGGGAACAGTTAGTTTTAAACGAAATAATTCAGCAATTGCAGGGTCAACACAGTTTTACAATATAACTACAGCTACTGATAGTACACTTAATTTGCTTGCAGGTTCATCTATAGCTATATCAGGCAGTTTTACGAACAATGGAAATTTAAATGGTAATTATAATGGTTCAAGTTCAGTAATTTACAATGGAAGCGATCAAACTATACAGGCAAAATCCTCAACCCAATATTACCATTTAACTTTATCGGGCACTGGAACAAAAACTTTACAATCATCGGATTTAATAATCAAAGGTGATTTATCGATAAATGCATCAATTTCAGCTGGTACGGGCACAGTAATCATGAACGGTAACACAGCTCAATCAATAAGCGGAACTACCTCAGCTACATTTAACAATCTCTCCATTAATAATACAGCTGGTGTAACGATTGGCAATAATGAAACCGTTAATGGAGCACTTACACTTACAAATGGTTTGGTAACTACTGGAAGTAACATACTTACTGTAAATTGCGATGGAGGTATTACAGGTCAAAGTGAAACAAGTTATGTGAATGGTAAATTAGCACGCGAATATTGTTCAGCAGCTTCAAAAATTTATCCTATAGGCAAAGGTGGTATTTATCGTCCATTAACTTTGGAATATACAACACTCTCGGGTGGCACGAGCACTGTTTTGGCTGAGCAGTTCGAATCCGAAATCGCTGGTACAATTCCATCAAACACAAGCTATCAAACTGTGCGCTATTGGAATTTAGCTGAAACTATTGGCGATGGCAATGGAAATTACACACTCACTTTGAACGGTTCACCATTTACACCTGCTGCCACAGCTAAAATTTTACGAGGCAATGGCACAACCAATTCATTGATTGCTGCAAGTTATTCTTCACCCGATTCCACATCAACAAGTGTAACCGATAATACTTTTGGCAACTTTGCTGTAGCTTCGGAATGTGAACCTCCAACTATCAACACGCATCCTTCGGCAACAAGTTCGTGCGAACTGAACGGAACTCCTCAATTCAGCGTAGGCGTTACCGGAACTTACACCTATCAATGGGAAGTAAGTACAACAGGTACGGGTGGAACATTTGCTGCAATCACTAATACGGGAGTTTATTCCAATGCAACAACTTCAGCATTAACCATTACCAATCCGCCATATAACATGAATGGTTATGCGTACCGAGTAGTTGTAACACGCGATTGTGGTGGTGCAACAACCACGAACAGCGCTTT
>JBMOHZ010000175.1:0-5464 GCA_049317585.1 Paludibacter sp. | reverse complement strand
GCATTTGTCCAATACTGCCAATTGTGTGAGCCAGGGCGTTCGGTGTAATCGTGGTCAATTTTCAGCTCCATTAATCGGCTATGCAGTGCAGCATTTATCTTATAAAAAAAATCGCTGACACCACATTCAATTACAATATTCAATTCTTTGTTTTGTAAGGCGCTAACCATATTTATTACCGAACGGTTATTCCATTCCTCTGGATTTTTCTCGAAGGAACCTATTCGCTTTGTGATATCGAAACTCTTTGTTGAAGCTCTCAAATCCACTCCACCACTCATACTGCCGGCGCTTGCAAATAAATCTTTGTTGCGCATGGCCAAATAAAGTGCGCCATGTCCACCCATACTTAAACCTGTAATGGCTCTTGCTTTACGGTTAGGAATAGTGGCATAATGTGAATCGATATAGGGCAACAATTCCCTGGTAATGTGCGTTTCGTATTGAAATGCTGAATCGATTGGACTATCGAAATACCATGAACTATAACCACCATCGGGACAAACCAATATTAGTTGATGTTTGGTAGCCAGCGCTTTTATTGTAGGCACTGTATTTATCCATTTTGCATAGTTATCGCTATATCCGTGAAGCAGATATACTACCGGATAATGCTTGCTCTTGGAGTATTTTTCGGGTAAAACTACAACCGATTTTACTTCCTTTTTCATTTTTGCTGAATATACAGCAATGGTGTCGACTTGTTGGCGTGAAAAACCCAACTGTAATACTAGCAAAAGAATCAATACTAAATTTAATCGTTTCATATTTTATTTTTAAATAAAGAAGCTAACAAACAATGCTATATTAAGCAATGTAACGATAGCTCCTAATGTGAATAGTACAATTTTGGAGGCGGTAGAATTGACGTATTTACCCATCACTTTTTTGGACGAAGTAAGGTAAATTTGCAGAAATATTGTAAATGGTAACTGAATACTTAATAACATTTGCGAAATTATAAGTCCCTGAAATGGGTTGCTAATGAGCATGATAGCTCCAAGTGCAATGAGTAACGACAGTGCCACACCTATGCGTGAGTGATTGTCTTTAATATCGTACGGTTCTTTGTACATACCTGCAAAAATACTGCCGGCTGCCATGCCCGAAGTAATGGTAGATGCTAATCCCGAAAAAAGCAAAGCCACTGCAAAAACCACAGCTGCATTATTGCCCAATAGGGGCACTAACAAACTATTAGCTTGTTGAAGTTCCGAAACTGGTGTTTTGGTTTTGAAAAATGTGGCTGCTGCTAATAAAATCATGGCACTATTTATAGCCCAACCAATAAGCATAGATACCAACGTATCCAAAAACTCATAGCGTAGTTGTTTTTTAATGATTTTCTCGTTCTGCAAATTCCACTGCCGGCTTTGAATAACTTCGGAGTGTAAAAACAAGTTGTGAGGCATAACCACAGCGCCTAATACACTCATTATAACTATCATGGAGCCCGATGGAAATTGGGGAGTAACCCAACCCGAAATAGCACCGTTCCAATCAATGTTTACCAACGAAAGTTCGTACAAAAACGACAAGCCAATAACCGAAACAAAAGCAATAATCCATTTTTCGATAATTCGATATGAGTTAGTGTAGAGCATTACAAATACAAAAAGCGTAACCAGCACTGCTGCAGCTCGTATAGGTATGTCAAATAACATATTAAGCGCTATGGCTCCTCCAAGTATTTCGGCTAACGAAGTGGAAACAGAAGCCATCATGGCCGACGACAAAAGTGCTTTGGAATAGCGTGGCTTTAAATGTATGGCGGCGGCTTCGGAGAGACAAAGCCCAGTGGCAATGCCAAGGTGAGCTACATTGTGTTGCAAAAATATCAACATTACGGTCGATAATGTAACCATCCATAGCAGAGCGTATCCATAATCGGCACCAGCGGCTAAGTTGGATGCCCAGTTTCCCGGGTCGATAAAGCCTACAGTTACCAATAAGCCCGGTCCTATATATTTGAATATATCCAATGCGCCGTTTTTTGGCTTATAGGATTTATTATCAACGTTTTTAAATAATTTGAACATGATTAGTTGTTTAATTCATTTTGAGCCATTTGTGATTTTATAAATTCAAAAATCTGCACTTGGTTAGCAGGATGAAACCAATGAATTTCTTTATCGCGATTAAACCACGTGAGTTGCCGCTTAGCATATCGACGCGAATTTTGTTGAATCATATTCACCGCAAAATCAAGCGGCCAATTTCCTTGCATGTATTCATATAACTCCTTGTATCCTACAGTATTCAAGGTATTTAAGTGCCTGAATTCAAAAAACTGTTGTGCTTCGGCTATAAGTCCATCAGCCATCATTAGTTGTACACGTGCATTAATCCGATCGTACAACTCGGGTCTTGGCCTATTTAAACCCAGTTTCAGTATGTTGAAAGGTCGTTCTTTTCGTATGCCAGTTCGCACTTCCGAATAAGGTTTGCCAATTATACTGCAAATTTCCAGGGCGTGTAATATGCGTTTGGGATTCAAAATGTCTACCTCGGCAAAATGAACAGGATCGAGTCGTTTCAATTCATTCTGAACAAACTCAAGCCCTTTTTGTTCGTATTCGTTGAGCCAAAACGCCCGTGTAGCTTCATCCACATTGGGTATGTCGTCAATACCATTGCATACGGCATCAATATACATCATGGAACCTACTACAAGCATTACCACATCATTTGTTGTGAAAAGTTTTGAGAGCAATTCCATTACGTCGGTCTCGTACTGACCAGCATTGTATGTGTCGTGAATAGAATGTGAGCCAATAAAATAATGCGTTGCTCGGCTTAATTCCTGCTCGGTAGGCGCAGCAGTTCCTATTTTAAGTTCGCGGTAAAACTGTCGGGAGTCCGACGATACAATGGGACATGCAAAATGCTCAGCCAGCTGTAGGCTAATTTCAGTTTTCCCAACTCCTGTAGGGCCAAGAATCACCAAAAGTGTTTTGTTTGTAGCGTTTTGCATGTGTGATAATAGAATGTTTTAAACTAAAAAAGACAGAAAATACCGCACTGTTACTTTCTGTCTTTCGTTAATATTTTGTTGTGAACGATGAGTGTACTCCGAAAAGTCATTTTGAACGCAAATTACGCAAATAAACGCAAATTTATTTAAACTAAAATTGAGTCATATTGCTGATATATAATTATTTAATTGTGTTTTACTTCTTTGCGACAATTTGCGTCATTTGCGTTCTATCCTTCTTCGGAGAGGACTTAACAATTATAGCGTCGAATCGTCGGCAAACAAAGTGCTGTCGTCAAAATTCATGTCGCCAAATCCTTCTTCGTCTAACTCATCGATATTGAAATCTTCATCGCCATAAAAATTCTCATCTAAGTTCAATTTTGGAGCTGCTGTAATGGCCTCTTCGGCCATAATTTGCTGTGGTGCTTTTCCTTCGGTCGAAACCACTTCGGGTTTTGCAACTGATTTTCCGGGTATAATTTCGGTAAGCTCAATAAAAAAAGCTCTGTCCGAAATCATATCGAATACGTAAAGCAATTTTTGTTTCTCGTCCTCAAGCAACTCCTCCAGTTTGGTTTTGTCCATTACCAAATTATCGTATTCCGAGCTCGAATCCATTTCGATTAGCGTAACTTCTTGTTCTTTTTCCCATTCGTCGGAGCAGATAAAAAACGAGGTCATTTGATTTTTATCATATTTTACCGAGTCAAGAATCGTGTTGTGAAGGTCAAAAAATGTTGCTTCCGGATCGATTTTAATTACTCTGACAAAATTGTCAACCTCATCAGATAATACAGTAAATTTATAAATCATATATTGTGCATTTATTTGAATGTAAAATTACAAAATATTTTTAATACATACATCTTTTTTGTATCAAAAATTTTAAAAATAATAGCATCACATACTGAAATATTTCGACATTTGCAAGCTTAAATTTTCAATTATTGGTTGTTTTGACTGGTTCTATTCGAGGTGTTTGTTGGTTTTTTTTGACTCGAATTTCCACTGTTCTGTGAGTTGTTGCCAGTGCTATTATCGGTCGAACCAGCTCCCATAAGCGAACTTGTTCCAATTTTTACACGTGTTTCTTTTGGAACTTTCAACATCACATCGCTGCTATTGGTAGGGCGTTGCTTTTCGAGCCAAAAAAAGTTTTTCAAATACAATTCGCCGCCTTTGAGTTGACCTATTGGATACATTATGCCACTTGTAGCAGCTGTCATAACTATTTTTTCGGCTTTTTTGTTTTTCAAATACATAACCACATAACTACTCTCGGTTTTGTTAAGACCTACCAGAGTTGAGTCAGCTTCGTCGCGTGGGTAATAAATGGTTTCGGCATTGCCATTTACATGTACTCTTTTGAGTTCACCACTATCAATGTATGCTATTATTTCCTTGCCCGATAGCTGATTGTAGAATAGCGAATCTTCTTTTTGAATAGCAATGGCGGCTTGCTGAATGTTGACGCGTTCCACTTTTTGGTTTTTAGTAAATGCTTGAATAAGATCGCCCGAAAGTTGATTTTTTTCGGCCCAAAGCACTGGTTCACCCTTCATATTGATTATCGAGTCGCGTGCCGAAAAAAACAAGGTGTCGCATATTCCCTGAACATCATTGCGATACAAACGCACATTCATAATGCCTTTGGCCACATCATAAATTGAATCTTTGAATGTTCGAAGTGTGTCGGCATGTACCCACATGGTGTCTTTGCTCGACCAATCAACCAACAATGCCGAATCAGTAGCCATTCCTGCATCCGTAATTTCGTTGTAGTACACATAATCGCCATAAAGTGTTGATTTCTGAGTGGAGTCAGTCATTACAACGTTTACAAAAGATTCGCCGTATTTTTTGGCTTTATCGTAAAAAATGGTATCGCCCACTATTGTTTTACCATCTTTGTGCACTACCAACGACCTGTTGAGGAGCATCATGCGTTCGGTCGACGTATTGTACCAACCTTTGTTGGAATAAATGTCGGTTTCATTCTGATATACTATGTGTGTTGGACCTACAATATTCGATACATTGGTTTTAGTATTGTACTGCAGCGTGTCCGAAGTCATAGTGTAGTTTTTGTTAGTGAGCAAAACTTTGTTGCGGAATAAAGCATCGCTGGTGCTGGTATTGTACTGTCCCCAAACCGAAGTAAGCGTGTTTTCGGGGTCTACAATTTTGCCTCCTGTATAATAATATGCCAAATTTGTATTTCGGTCAAAATTTAAACTATCCGTTGTAAGCGTGGTTTTACGGTTCACCATTTTGGCATTTCGACGTAATTTGGCCAGTTTTAAGTTACCATCGTAATACAAAAAATCGCCATATACAAAAAGCGTATCACCTTGAACTATACGTACATTGCTAAATGCATCGAGCGAGTTGGCTTTTTCGTAAAAATAGGCGCTATCGCAATAAAGAAAAGCGTTATCGTGTTTAAAGCGCACATTGCCTTTCAGTATTTTCATATCCGGATTTACA
>JBMOHZ010000174.1:0-5496 GCA_049317585.1 Paludibacter sp. | reverse complement strand
AACACCCAACAAAATAGTAAGCCTTACCGACAATAGCGGCCGATTAGGTACAATTGCCGGAACTTTCACCACTGTGGCTACAAGCGGCACCAATAAATTTTTCAGAGGGCTTGCTTTTACACCCGAAACTACCGATGGAACTAGTAATGTTGATTTAAGTGTGGGCGGGACTACTAACAGTAACTCGTTAACAACATTAAATGCGACTAGTAATCTGAAAATAGGTAGCTCGTCAACATTAAGAGTGAATGCGAACACCTCTGTTTACAATTTAACACTTGAAGCCGGTTCGCGATTGAATTTTAATGCTTCTGAAATACTTACTGTAAATAGCGATTTACTTCTGAAAGCAGGCCTTAGTAATTCGTTTAGTACTTATATCGGAAACGGAACTTTAGCAGTGGGTGGTGATATTAAATACTTAAAAACAATTGATGGAAGCAAATGGTATTTTATTTCATTTCCAACCGATGTTAGCATTTCGAGTATTAAAAAATCTGACGGCAGTACTTTAGGCGTTCTCGGTACCAATTGGTCGTTAAAGTATTACGATGGTGCATTGAGAGCAGTTAATGGTGGCACAGTATCCAATTGGAAAGCAATAACAAATGCCGACCTACTAACTACCCCAACATTAAAGTTGAACAAATACCAAGGTTATATTATTGCTTTGACTGCTGGCGCTGCTGCTACCGAAATCTCGTTTACCTTAAATAAAGCAGAAATAAGTTCAGAGGCTACTGCACGCAATGTTCCAATTGCTGAAAACAAAGGTGCTGCAGCTACAACCAATCATGGATGGAATTTAATTGGACAGCCTTATTTAAGTAAATTTACAGCAAACAATGCTACAGGCGGCGATAGTTATTATATTTATGTTTCGGACGGTGTAAGCACATATACCGCTTATACACAGGCATTGGCTCCAGAGCTTAATCCTATGTCGGCTTATTTTATACAAGCAAGTAGCTTATTAGCAGAATCTGATATTACATTTGCGTTGACTGGTCGCAGGCAATCGATACCAGCATCGGTGCAAAACAATTTGACTGACAACGTACAAATCAACTTTAGCACAAATACAGGTACCGACAATACCAATTTAATAGTGGATAATAATCGCACTACCGGATACGAAATAGGAAAAGATCTTGAAAAATGGATAGGTACAGGTACCGATAAGCCGCAGGTTTACACTCAATTAGACGGTATAAGTTATGCATTCAATGCTTTGCCATTGGCTAATTTGTCAAACTTATCACTTGGTTATTATAGTAAAACAGCTAGTAGAACAACCATAAGTGCAACAGTACCTCAAACAACGAGTCTTTCGTCATTATTTTTGAACGATTCGCATACTGGCGATGTAACCAATTTGCTTACAAATAGTTATAGCTTCGATACTGATGCAGGTACCGATAATAACCGATTTACTCTTTCGGCTCAGCGAGTACCTACTAAATTAGTTGTCGGAAGCGAAACAAATGCTCCTATTATTTCGACGCTTGATGGTCAATTATCGATTGTTAATTTACAGTTGCTAGCGAAGGTCAAAGTTTACGATGCTGTTGGTCGAATTATCTACAGCAACAAAGCAAAAGCCTCTTCGCTACAGGTAGAACTTCCTTCTGCCGGAATTTATATAGTTCAAATAACTGTAGGTGCTCAAAGCTGGAAACGTAAAATAGTACTTAACTAAATCATTCATATGAAAGCGAATAATATCGAGAGTATGACAAAAGCAAATGAAAAACGTACGTATTGCACACCGCAATTAATTTCTATTAGTTTAGATAATGAAATCTCATTGGCACTTCAATCCTTTGGAGACCCTGGAGAACCAGGACCAGGAGAACCTGTAGCACAAATATATCCTGAATATTTTAAGATGGATCCTTTAGTGCCCAATAATGGATAGTTTATTAAAAAAACCCCTGCGAACGTGGGGTTTTTTTTAATTGGTCAAAAAGTTATGTAAGCATATCACTTTTTTTTGAGTGATATGCTTCATTGCTACTTATCTTTGTTGTTCCAATTTTACAAATAAGAGTTGCATTTCGGTGCACTCTAAGTAGAGGTTAAAAATTAAATATACTATTATGAATTATCTAAAAACTAACGGCTTACTGTCGTTAAGTAGCATATTGCTTACTGGCAATATAGCTTACTCCCAGCCTAAAGCAATTAAACCCAACGTAATCATTATTCTAGCCGACGACCTTGGCTATACTGATGTCAATTGTTTTGCCAATCGCATAACAAAAACACCAGCCAACAAGCAGTATTACGAAACACCCAACATTGATAGGTTAGCAAAACAAGGGGTAGCATTCGAACAAGCCTATACTTGTCCGTTAAGTGCCCCAACACGTTCGAGTATTCTTACCGGAAAATACGCTATGAATCTTGGATTTCAGACTGCCACATCTGGTAAAGCAAATACATTTTATGTTCAAGGAGTTGAAGCACCTTCTGGATTTTTGGAACAAGATTGCTATTGGGACGATAATAATATAAGACCACAAGCCATATTAAATGGACATACATTAATTGCTTTGCCATCAGGTCAGGTGCAGGATAAAGGTAGAGATGAAATTTCCTTTGCCGAAGCTATGCCCGATTATCATTCGGCGTTTATTGGTAAGTGGCACTTGGGTGGTCATGGCTCCGAAGGTTATCAACCACACGATCAAGGGTTCGAAGAGATTGCTTACTACGATGCTGGAGGTTCGAGTTATTTCAGATGGCAAGCAAAATGGGATCAAAAGGAAAAGTTATTTCCCAAAATGCGTCAAAATGAATTAATGCAAGGAAAATCAGGCGAAAAAAAGAATATCCCTTATTTAACAGATGATTTAACGCAACGGGCTTTAGACTATATCGACATCAAAGCGGATGCAAGTAAAGAAGGAAAACCGTTCTTGCTGTATTTTTGTGAGTTTGCAGTACACAGTCCAAATCAGGCGCCTGCCCCAACTATAAAACATTTTGAAAATAAGGCAACTAAAGGATGGAAAGGTCAATCGAATGCAACTTATGCTGCTATGATTAAGCACCTTGACAACTCGGTAGGCAAAATTATGGATAAGCTGATTGAAAAAGGTCTCGACGAAAATACGGTCATAATTTTCTTGTCGGACAATGGAGGTATCACCGTGGGTGCCGGTGGCGATGAAAACATTACAACAAATAGCCCACTCAATGGACAAAAAGCCAATGTGTACGAAGGAGGTATTCGTACACCAATGATAATAAGCTACAAAGGAGTAGCAAAAGAAGGAAAATGGTGCAACATACCAGTAGATTGTAATGATATTTTCCCAACACTATTGGAGCTTTCAGGCGAACCGAAGGCTACACACAAAATTGATGGTCAGAGTATAGCGGGCCTTTTGAAAGATACTAAGAACAAGAGCAAAAGCTATACGCGCGATACCTATTTTTGGCATTATCCATTAAGTGTAATTTACAAAAACCCCGAGGATGGATTGCCATTTACTCCACATTCGGCAGTTCGTAAGGGCGATTATAAATTAATTTTTGATTGGTATGGTCGACTTCGATTATTTAATATTAAAAAAGATATTTCGGAAAAAGACAATTTGTCGAAAAAGATGCCCGAAAAAACCAACGAACTTTTTGTAGAATTAATAACTTATTTAGAAAATAATGTAGATAAAAAGTATTGGCCTAAAACAAATCCAAATTATGACTCAAAAGCAGAGCTTCGAACAGTTCCTTTTGTTGACTTATATTCAGCTTATAAAAATGGAAAGAATATAGTTGAATTAGCCAATTAAGGATTCGAAAAAGGTATATTTTTAGCACTTCTTGCAATAAAGCATAAATATTGACTGTTGAAAAACAGGATAGCGATTCACAATGTCAAGTTATAATCTTAAATTTAATAATTAATTTACTTATGAAAAAACAGAAAGTGTTGTTCTGGCACAAACTTTTTTTATTTGGCGTATTATTGTTTATTAATACACAGCTATTTGCACAAATAAAAGGCAAAGTTACTGATTCAGATGGCATGCCACTTCCGGGCGTTACCGTTTTAGAAAAAAATACCCAAAATGGGGTCATTACCGATATTAATGGTCAATATCAACTTAAACTAAAAAATGCTCCAGAAGCAGTGTTAGTGTTTTCATTTGTCGGTCTTACAACTAAGGAAATTTTGGTAGAGGGAAAGACTGTTATTAATGTCGTATTAGAAGACGATTCGCGTAAGCTCGAAGAGGTTGTTGTTGTTGCTTATGGAACTCAAAAAAAAGTTTCGGTAACAGGGGCTATATCTTCAGTTTCGACGAAAGATTTAAAACAAAGCCCATCGGCTAATTTCATAGGCACTTTAGCAGGCCGATTGCCGGGGTTGGTAACCGTACAAACAGGCGGAAAACCCGGCGAAGAAGGAATAAACATGTACCTACGTGGCGTAAGTACTACCAACGGTACTGAACCATTGGTTTTGGTAGATGGTGTTCCTCGTGATATAATAACTAATATTGACCCCAACGAAGTAGAAAGTGTTTCTGTGTTGAAAGATGCTTCGGCAACTGCTGTTTTTGGTGTACGGGGCGCCAATGGCGTTATTCTTATAACCACTAAACGTGGTTCGAATAGAACACCTCAGCTTAGTGTTTCGGCCGAATATGGCATACAAAATGTAACCCGAATACCAAAACCCCTTGACTCTTGGGAGTTTGCAACGCTTCGCCGACAAGCATTTAAAAACGATGGACTACCTATTCCGGCAGGTTTTTCGGATGCTGCTATCGCAAAATACAAAAGTGGTGTAGATCCTGTTATGTACCCAAATACCAATTGGTTCGAAATGTTGATTAAACCCAACGCCCCTATGAACCGATACAACGTGAATGTTTCGGGAGGTAATGATAGAGTAAAGTATTTTATGAATGGTAGTTATACGCATCAGGGCTCTACTTACAAATCCGAATCAAAAGAAAAACTCGGTTATGATCCAGCATTTAAGATGGATAGATACAATTTCAGAACAAACTTAGATATAAAAATGAATAGCTGGATTAAAAGCACTTTTAATCTGGGCGGATATATAGAAAGTGTAAACGAATCGCAATTTACAAATACAAATACATTTTCGCCTATTGTTGCTATGTATTCACACACACCTTTAACACCTGGACCAACAACTTTAGCTGGTTACGGAGTGCCTGTGGATGAGGTTATTACAACTTCTTCAAATCCAAATACAGCTTTTGGTGGGATGAATCGTTCAGGATATAGCAACGAAACCCGTTCGAATTTAAATTCAACACTTGCTTTTAATTTCGATTTAGACTGGATAACCAAAGGATTAAGTTCGAAAGCAATGGTATCATTCGACTCAAAATCAAATGCAATAATTGATGGAACAAAAAACTATACTCGCTTCAATTTTCAATTGGTACAAGAAGCTGACCCTAACGACCCAACACAACTGATTGATAAGGTTACATTTACACCAAAGAC
>JBMOHZ010000173.1:0-5509 GCA_049317585.1 Paludibacter sp. | reverse complement strand
AACCAACTGATTTAAAAGTCAATATTTCGAACTATCTCCATAAACACAACCTGTATATTATTATTGCAGGCGATAAACAAAACAAATTTGTTTATTAGAATAAAACATAAATTTTTAAAATGTTATCAGCTGATTCTCTTTCTGTTGAATTTAATGGAAAAACACTTTTCCAGGACATTTCGTTTGTGATAAACGAAAAAGATCGTATTGCTTTAATGGGTAAAAATGGGGCTGGAAAGTCCACTTTGTTGAAAATTTTGGCCGGAGCGCGTGAACCAAATCGTGGCAAAGTATCCTATCCAAAAGAAATGGTAGTAGCTTATTTACCTCAACATTTACTTACCGAAGACACACGTACTGTTTTCGAAGAAACGTCATTAGCATTTTCGGCCATTAACCAAATGGAACTTGAAATAGCAGCGCTCAACGAAGAACTAACTACTCGAACTGACTATGAATCGGACAGTTACATGGAATTGATTGAGAAAGTTTCGGCCCTGAGCGAACAGTTTTATAGCATTGAGGAAATTAACTACGATGCCGATATTGAAAAAACTTTACTCGGACTTGGTTTCACGCGCGACGACTTTCAGCGTAAAACATCCGAATTTAGTGGTGGCTGGCGCATGCGCATTGAATTGGCAAAAATTCTGCTTCGTCGTCCTGATATTATTTTGCTCGATGAGCCTACCAATCATCTCGATATTGATTCCATTCAATGGCTCGAGGATTTTTTGATAAATTCGGCTAAAGCAGTGGTTGTAATATCGCACGACCGCGCTTTTGTAGATAATATCACCACACGTACAATCGAAGTTACCATGGGCCGTATTTACGATTATAAAGCTAAGTACTCGCATTACCTCGAATTACGTAAAGAACGTCGTGATCAACAACAAAAACATTACGACGAACAGCAAAAGATGATTGCCGAAAACATGGAATTTATCGAACGATTTAAAGGTACCTATTCCAAAACACTTCAGGTACAAAGTCGTGTAAAAATGCTCGAAAAGATTGTACCAGTTGAGATTGACGAAGAAGATACTTCACGCCTTCGGTTGAAATTTCCACCATCGCCTCGCTCGGGCAATTATCCGGTAACTGCCGATATGGTTGGAAAAGCCTATGGCGAAAAACGTATTTTTCAACATGCAAATTTTATGATTGAGCGTGGCGAAAAAATTGCGTTTGTTGGTAAAAATGGCGAAGGTAAATCAACACTCGTGAAAAGCATAATGGCCGAAATTGAACACGAAGGCAAGCTAACACTTGGACACAATGTAAAAATTGGATATTTTGCACAGAATCAGGCTTCTATGCTCGACGAAAACCTGACTGTTTACCAAACTATCGACGATATTGCGGTGGGTGATATCCGAACCAAAATTAAAGATTTGTTAGGTGCTTTTATGTTTGGTGGCGACGAATCGTTTAAAAAAGTAAAGGTACTTTCAGGAGGAGAACGTACACGTTTGGCATTGCTGAAATTGTTGCTCGAACCTGTAAACTTATTGATTTTGGATGAGCCTACCAACCATTTGGATATGCGAACAAAAGACATTTTGAAACAAGCACTCGTTGACTACGATGGTACTTTGATAGTTGTATCGCACGACCGCGACTTTTTGGACGGATTAGTTACCAAAGTATTTGAATTTGGAAACCAACGCGTTACGGAGCACTTCGAAGATATATATGGATTTCTTGCTAAAAAGAAAATGGAAAATCTGAAGGAAATTGAGCGAAAGTAAAAAAGACGCTGCTATTTAAACCGAATAATTCGAAAACTTATCCATAACTCGTTGGTAATAGGTTTTTGATACGGGTATATCAGGTGTATTTACCGCATCCATTTCCAAAAAAATACCGTCTTTCGTTTTGCGTAGCACTTTTACTTTGTCTAAATTTACAATATACGACCTATGGCAACGCACTAGAGGCGTTTCTTTAGTCAAATTTTCTTCCATCCATTTCAATGAATTTCGAATTAAATAATGTGATAATTTCGATTTATTCATATAATGTATGGTGGCATAATTTTCCGACGAATCAACGTATAGCAAATGTTCAAGATCGATAGAAATTTTTAAATCGCCTTTTTCGTCAGGAAAAGCAATCAAATAGCGCCGAACAGTCGTAGATTCGTTTTCAATTTTCGACATTTTTTCAAGTAATTCCTTTTTGTCTCGCCACGAAAAATATAACCACAAAATTGAATATGGTAATAAAAGCAACCATGCAGTATTAATTGAGGATTGAAAAAATATATCTAACACATCACGTTTATCTCCAGCTCTGGGAAAAATAACAGCATAAATTGTAAATAAAACTGACATAGAAGCAACTTCTCCAATAACGTGTAATGCAAATTGCCATACATATAATACATTTTCTTTTGTTGTTTTCAGCATTATTATTCTACTAATAATTACAACTAGCATACCTGTAAGTATTAATAAGCTTGAGAAGAAAAAATATTTAGTTTCAGATAAATTTTTATACCATTCAGTAGAATTATATGGTTTAAATATATTTATAAAAAGTAATGCAAATGTAGCAGTAAGCAATATCAATCGGATGACATTACTTTTTTCGTACATGTATGCAGGAATTTTTGATTGCATGGGATGATTTGATTACTTTTGTGTACAAAAATATAGTATTAATATCAAACAACCAACTTTTACGCAATGAATTGTAAAATACATTTGTGGCACAATGATTGAAATATACAAGCAAAACATTTTGATTATTAACGTAAATAATTGAAAATGTTACAGATACAATTAGTGTTTCAAACACAGTTGCATTAAATAAAACAACTATTGCCATTTTGGCAGAAATATCTATACAAGTAAGCAATGAACAACCATTTTGACAATTTTTTCGGTGAAGGTATGATGGAGTCGACAGAAGTATTTCCAATAATCTCGTTCGATGAGCGTTCGCCGGACATAAATATGGCCGATGGTGAGGTTTTAGCAATTTTGCCTTTGCGCAATATGGTAATATTCCCAGGAGTTTTATTGCCAGTATCCGTTGCCCGTTCTAAATCATTAAAATTATTACGTACTGCTCACGAAAATGGAAAATACATTGGAGTTTGCACTCAAATGGATAAAAAACTCGAAGATCCAACCATTGAACAACTGTACCAAACAGGTACTATAGCCCAAATTGTGCGCATACTCGAAATGCCCGATAATTCGACAACCGTAATTCTCGAAGGCAAACAACGTTTCAGAATGGGTGAACAAATGACGACTAAACCCTATATAAAAGCGAAAGTACATCCACTAGTAGATATAGCACCTACCGACCTAAAAGACAGTGTATTTCAGGCGCTAATATCATCCATCAAAGATATTACTACTACTATTATTAATAATTCTGGTTTTCTTCCTCCCGAAACAACTTTTGCTATCCGAAACATTGATAATCCGATATTTCTGATTAATTACGTATGTGCTAATTTTGGCATGAATGTGGTGGAAAAAATGAACTTATTGGAAAATGATGATATACTTGAAAGAGGCTATCTGCTTTTGCAACAATTGAATAAAGAATCGCAATTGCTAGAGCTAAAAATGTCTATTCAGAATAAAGCCAAAGAAGGAATGGACCAACAGCAGCGCGAATATTATTTGCAACAGCAAATGAAAACCATTCAAAATGAATTGGGTGGAAGTTCGCCCGAATTGGATGTGCAAGATTTTAAACAACGAGCCGCCACCAAAAAATGGAACGAACAAACAGCCAACGTTTTTGAAAAAGAACTTAAAAAACTGGAACGAACCAGTCAGCATTCGCCCGATTATTCTACGCAGTTGAATTATATCGAAACAATGCTTGATTTGCCTTGGAACGTGTATAGCGAAGATAATTTCAATCTGAAAAATGCCAAAAAAGTACTAGATACCGACCATTTTGGACTCGAAACTGTAAAAGACCGCATTATTGAACACCTAGCTGTACTGAAACTCAAAGGTGATATGAAATCGCCTATACTTTGTCTTTATGGCCCTCCGGGAGTTGGAAAAACATCGCTCGGAAAATCCATTGCAGGTGCTTTAAACCGTAAATATGCGCGTATTTCGTTGGGTGGATTGCACGACGAGGCTGAGATTCGCGGGCATCGACGCACCTATATTGGAGCATTGCCTGGACGAATCATGCAGAATATCCAAAAAATGGAGACTTCAAATCCCGTATTTGTGCTCGACGAAATTGACAAGGTAAATGCCGATTACAAAGGTGATCCTTCGTCGGCACTATTAGAAGTACTTGACCCTGAACAAAATACAACGTTCCATGATAATTATTTGGATATTGATTTCGACCTATCGAAAGTATTGTTTGTGGCTACAGCTAATAACCTGAATACGATTCCACGTCCCCTACTCGACCGTATGGAACTTATTGAAGTAAGTGGATACACACAAGAAGAAAAAATAGAAATTGCCTGCAAACATCTTATTAGCAAAGAATTAGAAAATCATGGTTTAAAGCCAACAAACTGCCAATTATCGAAACCAGTTTTGGGACAAATTATCGAATCGTACACACGTGAATCGGGCGTTCGCGAGTTGAACCGACAAATAGCTTCGCTTATGCGTAAAATTGCTAAAATGGTGGCTACAAATGAAGTGTACAATACTGAAATAAGTATCGATGATCTTAAAATATACTTAAGCGCACCGCGTTATAGTAAAGATAAATATCAAGGCAACGATTATGCAGGTGTAGTTACTGGACTGGCATGGACGCAAGTTGGAGGTGAGATTCTTTACGTTGAGTCCAGTTTGAGCAAAAGTAAAGCTCCAAAACTCACGCTTACAGGAAACCTGGGAGATGTAATGAAAGAGTCGGCAGTATTAGCGCTTGAATATATAAAATCACATGCCGAAAAATTAGAAATTGATCCACTTATGTTTGACGAGTGGAATGTGCACGTTCACGTTCCTGAAGGTGCTATTCCAAAAGATGGACCATCGGCAGGTGTAACTATGGTAACAGCTCTTGTTTCGGCATTTACCAAACGTAAAGTACGTAAGAACTTAGCTATGACAGGCGAAATTACCCTCCGCGGTAAAGTGCTTCCTGTAGGTGGAATCAAAGAAAAAATTCTGGCTGCAAAACGTGCAGGTATAACAGATATTATACTTTGTGTTGATAATAAAAAAGATATCGACGAAATTAAAGCTTCTTACCTTAAAGGACTGAAATTTCATTTTGTAAGCGATATCATGGAAGTAGTGGAGTTTGCGCTATTAAAAGAAAAAGTGAAATAAAACTAAACATTAAGCTTATAATCCGAAATTAATAAACTTGGCGAAAGTTGAAGTTTTGTATTTAAATTTCGAATCATATCAACTGTCAATTTTCTTTTTTTGTTTAATATTTCCGAAACACGGTTTTTACCACCTAGTTCATTTACAAGATCAACTTGTTTAAACTGCATCTCTTCCATACGAATCTTAATTGCTTCAATTGGATCAGGTGCATC
>JBMOHZ010000172.1:0-5535 GCA_049317585.1 Paludibacter sp. | reverse complement strand
TACTTTTTCTCAACATAGCAACTTTTTTCTTGGGTATTTTTGATTTTTCTATATCTCTCTGGATGGGTTTAATACCACTATTTGTGATTATTATATATTCTTCTGGGAAAATTGAGGAAAAAATTATTGCAAGATTTAGTAAAGAAACTGATGATGCACGTATTATAGGAAATGTATTAGTATTAACATACATAATTTTATCAGTATTATTATTTATATACGTGTTAAAAACAAAGAAGTAGTAATTTTAGCTCGGCATTAACTCCATTTGCAATGTCCCAATAAAAGGAATGCTCACTGGCCGTAGGCTGGAGCCATACGGCAAGCGTCCAGCGCCAAGTTTTAAGTAACTGTGGAGCGAGGTACTTACACTTCCAAAATATTATATTTATGAAAAAAATACAATTAAAACATATACTTATTTTTATAGGCATAATACTGTTTGTTATTAGTCTTCATATATTCTACACTAGTCATAGTTCTGTTTTTAATACAGAAAGCAGACGAAATTTGTTCTTCTTTAAAGACTCTATAATCAATAAGGTAGATACTACTATAAGTTTTAGCTGGGTGGCTGACAGAGATGTTTTAAGCCATTACATTTACTATGAAGATCTTAAAAACAAAAAGCCCTATTATGAACTTAACGATACGAGTTATAACAACTATTATGTTGTTATATGGGAGTTTAAAGACATGAAAAATTACAATTTAGATGATGTGTTTATCAATGAACGTAGTATTATCTCTAAATCAAAATTTGAATTAGGTGAGGTACTTGATTCAAAAAGCTTTTGTCCAATTTCAATAAAATATCTATATAAAATAGATGGTATGATTCTAAGTTTAAGTGAAAACTCTAAAATATTAAAAGAACTTCATGGGAAAAAGTATAAAGGTTTCTATGGTTTAATTGATAAAATGTCGATTAGTGATAAAAAAGGAGAACCTCAGATATACTTTAACTTTTCAAAAAATCAATATCCTACAGTATTATTACTTTACAAAGGGCATAATAGCTTTTACCTAATCATGATAAATTCAAGTAAAAAAATAGATGAAAATATAATTAATATTTTAAATATAAATTAGAAATATGGCATTTGTCCGTCCAACCGGATATAATTTATTAAAAAACAAAACAAAAGGTGGCGTTGGTCAAGTGTGAACCAGCGGTCACGACCTACGAAAGTAATTTTGGAATCTTGTAAAGGATGGATTTGGAACAATATACACCAATTTGAATACACACTCATTAATCCCACACATATTTCCAACTTCCATCAGGTTGTTTTTTCCAAACGGTGTGGAATGTGCCTTTGTATTCTTTGGTGGTTTTGTTAGCTTTAAGCACTTTCAGTAGGTATTTTCCGTAGGTGTAACCCATGGTTGCGTCGTCCGAAACGTCCACAAAATCGGCTGTCCATGTAACGCTTGCACTGTCGCTTCCGTTATGCGAGTAGTAATTAAAAATACCTTGTTTGCTGTGAATAATAGAATCGTTTCCCCGCAAAATTACGGCACTATCGGCAGCAAAAGCATTAAAAGCATAGGCAATGCCACTGTCGGCTGCTAGTTTTTCGAAAGCTTGCTCGGTTTTCAGAATGTCTGCTTTTTCTTTTGCAATATCAATTTTGTTTGCGCAAGAGAATAAAAGCAAGGTTGCCAGCGTGATTAATATTGGTTTATGCATAAGTTTTATATTTATATGAGATAGCCATTATAGTGAGCAGCAGTGTGCAAATTCCTTTTTTTCAACGAGACGAGTATTTTTCACATAACTCAGAACGGTGGTTCGTCGTGCGGACCACCGCCAGAGAATCCTGTAGGAGTACTTTTTTGTCCTTTATCGTAAAATGCCTCGCCAGGGAAATCATTCATTTTGGAAGGAATAGTTTGATAACCTTCAAAACTATCGTCGCCACTCATTTCATCCTTATTGGTAAATTTAGCGTATGATGCTTTGAATTTTAACAACACATCGCCTGTTGCTCCATTACGGTGCTTGGCTACAATTATTTCGGCTAAACCTACAAGTGAGTTTCCGGCAGCATCCTCGGTAATGCGATAATACTCAGGACGATGTATGAAGCAAACCATATCGGCATCTTGCTCAATAGCGCCCGACTCACGTAAGTCCGACAACTGAGGGCGTTTTCCTTCGTGTCCGGTTCTACCTTCCACACCACGATTGAGCTGCGAAAGTGCGATAATTGGAATATCAAGTTCTTTGGCCAAGCCCTTGAGCGAGCGCGAAATAATACTTACTTCCTGCTCGCGACTACCAAAACTCATACCGCTGGCGTTCATAAGTTGCAGGTAGTCAATAATCAAACATTGTACTTTGTGCTCCTTTACCAAGCGACGTGCTTTACTTCGGAGTTCAAAAACCGATAAACTGGGTGTGTCGTCGACAAATACAGGAGCATCGAGTAGTAAATTAATATCTTTATCAAATTTTTCCCATTCGTATTTTTCCAATTGTCCGTTTTTAATCTTTTCACCTTCGAGCTGACAAACATTCATTATCAAACGATTAACCAACTGTACGTTCGACATTTCCAACGAGAAAACGGCAACAGGCGAATTGTAATCCACCGCCATGTTTTTGGCCATCGAAAGTATAAATGCTGTTTTACCCATAGCCGGACGAGCGGCAATAATAATTAAATCGGAGCGCTGCCAACCCGAAGTAATCTTATCCAACGCATGAAAACCGCTGGGTACACCACTTGCACCTTGCTTAGTAGCAGCAAGTTGCATACGCTTGCGTGCCTCTTCAATTACCGGATTTATTTGGGTTACATCTTTTTTCTGACTATTTTGCGATAGTTCAAACAACATACCTTCGGCCTCTTGCATCAAATCATCTACATCCGATTTATCGTCGAATGCCTTGGTTTGAATTTCGGTTGAAACACGTATCAATTCACGCGCAAGGTATTTTTGAACAATAATGCGTGAGTGATATTCCAAGTGAGCTGCCGACGAAACTTTGGCTGTTAACAGCGTAATATAATATGCACCACCAACTTCATCAATATTTCCATTCTTGCGCAACTGCTCAGTAACCGTATGCATGTCAATAGGTTCTTGATGCAATGCAAGTGTCATAATAGCCTCATAAATTTTTTGGTGAGCCATTTTGTAAAAACAGTCAGGCTTCAAAATTTCCGAAATCATGGAATAAGCATCCTTCTCGAGCATGATTGCACCAAGAACTGCTTCCTCTAACTCGGGAGCTTGAGGTGGAAGTTTACCATATTCATTTGCCGGTACAGGCAAGTTGGTATTGTTTTTTTTCTGGTAATTACGTCGTTCGGCCATTTCTTATTTGTCAAAAATAAATTATTTATTTGGGACTTCAAAAGTACAAAACAAAATCGAATCATCCATCATAATTATTTCAACAGCTGTTGAAAACTTTAATTTTCGGGATTCAATTTTTGAACATACATTTATTCGATAAAACCACCTCCAAGTATTCGACCATGCTGATAAAATACAGCCGACTGGCCAGACGCTATGGACTCAAGCGGTTCGGCAAGTTCTACGCGTGCTTTATTGTTGGATAACAATATCACTCTACAAGCAGTGTTTTGTTTACGATAGCGAATTCTACACGTAATATTATATGCGGAGGTAAAAAGCAATTCATCCACAATATTTACACTGTGTACTATAAATTCGTTTTTATACATAGCCGCCAATGGTGCTAACACAATTTCGTTTGTAGTGGGCAAAATCTCTTTTACAAACACTTTGCGGTTCAAATGTATCAATCCACGGCGCTGACCAATGGTGTATAACGGAAAACCCTCGTGTGTGCCAAGTTGCTGGCCTTTTTCGTCGATAAAATTGCCTGGATAAATAAATTTTTCGTGTTCTGATAGCAACGATTTGAGAAATGGACGGTAATCGCCCTGACAAAAACAAGCTCCCAAGCTATCCTTTTTTTCCGAAACTTTCATAAAACCTCTATCGGCAGCCATTTTACGTACAGCGGTTTTTTCGAAACCACCTAACGGAAAAACAATGCGTGCCAATTGCGCTTGCGTTAATCCCCACAGAAAAAACGATTGGTCTTTGTCTGGGTCAACACCTTCGCACACAAAATACTTACCATCCAGGTTTTCGATTTGCACATAATGCCCCATAGCCACTTTTTCGCAACCAAGGCGGTCGGCTTCATCAATTATCAGTTTCCATTTCAACTCATTATTGCATTTCACACACGGAAAAGGCGTTCGTCCAGCAAGGTATTCGTCAACAAAATAAGTTATAATTTTATCTTTAAAAACAGTACGTGCATCGTATGTTATATGCTCAATATTTAGCTTATGGGCAAGAGCTACCGCATCGTTCAAGTGATGGTTTTCTCCCTCTTCCCAAAACCGAAAAGTAATACCAATTACCTCGTAGCCTTGCTCTTGTAAAAGAATGGCAGCAACCGAACTATCGGTGCCGCCACTCATGCCAAGTAAAATTTTGGTGGGCATTATTTCAATTTCTCTGTTAATTTGCGTATTTCGAGTATAGGCGATGAACGATTATATAGAATTTCGTATATGGCATCCACTATCGGCATGTCAATTTGGTATTTTTCGTTTATCTCATGTATACATTTGGCAGCATAATAACCTTCGGCTATCATTTCCATTTCCATTTGGGCTGTTTTAACCGAATAACCTTTGCCTATCATGGTTCCAAACAAGCGGTTACGACTGAAATTGGAATATGCCGTAACTAATAAATCGCCCAAATAGGCAGGTTCGTTGGTGTCGCGATGCATGGGATTAACAGCATTGCAAAAACGGCTAATTTCCTGTATAGCATTGGAAATAAGCACTGCTTGAAAATTATCACCATACTTTAAACCATGACAAATACCCGCTGCAATGGAATAAATATTTTTCATTACCGACGAATATTCAATTCCTAAAATATCGTCGCTAATAGACGTTCGCACAAAACTAGTTGTAAACCGCTGTGCCAAAATACGAGCCTTATCGCGGTCGGAACATCCAATGGTGAGATACGAAAGTCGTTCGAGAGCCACTTCTTCGGCATGACAAGGACCGGCCAACACCATCATATTATCTTTAGGAACACTATAATGCTCCTCAAAATAATCCGAAACAATCATATTTTCGTCGGGAACAATACCTTTGATAGCTGTTACAATAATCTTTTTATCTAGCTTCCGTTTTAGTTTTTTGAGATGTTGTTTCAAAAAAGGCGATGGGGTAGCCAAAATAAGAATGTCCGAAGTTAAAACCACATGATTTATATTGCTGGTAAATTTTATGCGGTCGGTATCGAATTTCACACCCGTAAGATACGACGGATTTTTACTTAAACGTAAAAATTCATCAATCTGATCCTGCCTACGCATATACCAGTTTATTTCCTGCGAGTTAACCAAGGCAATTTTGGCAATAGCTGTTGCCCAACTACCACCACCTAAAACCGCTATTTTACTTTTTTCGTTCATTTTTTTTAGACAATAGAATCAAGAACAAAGAGCAAAGACAT
>JBMOHZ010000171.1:0-5616 GCA_049317585.1 Paludibacter sp. | reverse complement strand
CGAATTTTAACCGACATTATAATTATAGAATATATTAGAAATTATTTTGATAATCGGGGTCTAAGATTATTTCTGCTATTAAATTATTCGTATTTCCAACTGAAAAGAAATAGTTTAGTCTTTTATTCATCCAATTTTCTTTTACACCATCTACACTTAATTCGTCAATAAAACTATATATATTCCCTTTTAACGGAACATTTCGTAGAAGCTCGAACTTTTTTTCAAGCATTTTAAAGTTCGACATGTCATTTTCACCCACAAACGAATTCGAACGAATTGCTGGGGTACCAAGAATGGCCGCTTCAGTAGCCATAGTTTGTGAATCACCAACATACAAATGTGCGCTACTGAGCACACTATGAATTGCTGATTTTGGGGTTTTTAATTCATAAGCTGCTAATTCGAGTGGCAATTCCGTTTCGGAAGAAATATAAACTGTAAACTTCTCAGATATTTTTTCAACTATTTTAATTTTTTCTTTCAATGTAAATCCACTTTTTCCTAAATCGTGATTGGCTGTCCAACCTATAAATCGAACAATAGCAAAAGGAACTTTCAAAGATTTAATGATTAATGTATCTGGTTCAAATACGGTAGGATGCAAATAACAATTTTCAAAAAGACCAGGCACTTTTATGTGTTTGGAACCAAAATTTAGTTCAAATGTCTCAGGCGTAACTACTTTTGATGCCAATGGAACAACAATTTTATTTGTAACAGTTACAACTTCAGAATCAGGAAATATTATAGATCGTACACCTTTAATACGTGAAATGAATGAACTATAAAAAGACGCCTTAGAAATAACCACATCAGGTTTAAACTCATTAAATATTTTAAAATAAGTAAAAACGATAGAAAAAGTGGCAACAATTTTAGCTAAAAGTGACTTTCTGTGCACTCCAAATATTTCATATTCAACACATTCCTCATCCAACAAACTTAGCAATATATCTTTATTACGGGCAACCACTTTAACTGAGTGCCCTTTATCCTGCAAAATACGCATAACGTATTTAAACTGATAATAATGTTTTGGATGATTTAGTTCAATTAATATTTTCATTTATTCAAAGCTTCGGATAACCTTCGCAGGAATCCCTGTAACAACCGTAAATGGAGGCACATCTTTCACAACCACAGCACCAGCACCAACTACAGCACCTTCACCAATTGTTACACCAGGCATTATTATAGCACCAATTCCGATATGCGCACCATCTTTAATAACAACTTTACTCAAAATGAGTTCATTATCCATTACTGCTTTTCCCTTAGCATGAGTTGACAAGTCGCGTTGATGACATAAAATTTGCACACCTGCAGTTATCCAAACCTTTTCTCCAATTTCAACCAAATAAGGACATGAGTCGTCAATCATCACTGACCGACTAATTTTGGAACCTTTTCCAACTTTCACACCCCGTAAACGGTGAATATTGGCAGTAAAAGCAGCTGGAAAGGTAAATTGGGCAAAGATTGTCCAAAATCGAATCCAGATTCCTATAATGACTGATTTAAATGTTCGCTGGTGATTCATCATTGTAATTTATATTTTATATTCTTAATTTTTTCTTCAACAAATTCAAACATAAATGCTGTCACATCTAATTTTTGATTAAGCATTAACTGCCTTTTTTCTGTAAAGATTGCTTTTAATTCATTTGTTTCAATTAACTCATCAATTTTGGATAATAATTCATTTTTTTGTGAAGTATTGAACCCATAAGTAAGACCATACTTTGATTCCAACTCATTTAATACACTAATTTTGCCATTAAAATCATTAAATTTTAAAGCAGGAATACCTAATACAGCTGCTTCAACAGTCATACTCTGACTATCGCCCACAAAAACAGTAGCAAATGCCAAAGCATGATGCATAAACTTCACAGAAATTGGTAATTTATACTTTTCAAACTCGTTTGGCAAATCATTTTCAGAACTTAAATATACTTTCCCAATTTTCGAAAGTTTTCCGATTAGAACTCTAAGAAAATCCATATCGATACCATTAATGTTGACATCGTGATAAGCATTTAAATCTACTAAACGAACAATAGCATAACTCGAATTAACATCAATCTCAGGTATTAACTCCGGATTAGGTTTAAAGCGATTTGGATGTAAATAGGCTAACTTTTGATAACCATTGTATGCTACTTTTTTATATTTAAAAACACCAACATTTGTGACTGTTGGAGCCACCATATTTGTTACAAATGGATATGTAATATAACATTGCAAAAAAGTATATGTTATATCATCTTCACCAAAAAAATAGAAAGGAACTCTTTCTAACTTTCCTACATAAGCCATTTGCGACAAAGTTCCAATCATTATTTGAGGCCTAAAACTTTTCACTATTCTTCTTAAAACAAAGGTAGTTCTAAAAATTTTTAATGCTTTGTCAATTAAATTTTCTCTACCCTTTCTTTCACCTAATCTTTGATAATCCAATCCATGTTCATCAAGTAAACGTGCAAGTATATCTTTATCAGTAATTACAATTTTAATTTGATAGTTATTAATATTCAAAAGCTCTATGAGTTCACTAAACAAATGAAAATGTGCAGGATGCCCCATGCCTATCAAAACTCTATTACTCATCTCCAATTTGTTTAATAAATTTAGCAGGAACTCCACCGAAAACACAATTCGAAGGGACATCGGTAGTTACCACTGCACCAGAAGCAATTATAGAACTTGAACCAATTTTAACTCCAGGAAGAATAATTACACCTGCACCAATCCAACTATCATCTCCTACTTCAATGCTTTTACGTATAGGTTTATATCTTTCAGTTAGTTTCGACCAATTGGCATCCGAGGCTAATATAAACGTTACGCGCGGACCTATTGAGACCCTATCTCCCAAATAGATTTTTGCCGTTTTATTATCACTCGACGTTGAAATAATCAATTCAGGACCAATATAGACTTTTTCACCAACAAAATATCCACATGCCTTCATTGCCAAAAGTCTCACTTTATTGGCAGGAAATGCTTTAACAATATATTTAAGCAACTTAATTTTTGATTTATAAAAAAGCCTCATGAAAAATAAAAGTTTTAGATGATTTATCGTTGTAATAACTGAATAGCTAGTTTACCTAATGAATATAAAAAACGATTATTTACACATAAAAAACGGCCATGTTCAAATAACTCACCTCCAAATTTTGATTTAAATTCGAACACTCCATAACCCGTATTAGGTTTACCAGCTCCCATAAAATCAAAATATTCAAATCCATTATTGATTCCATATTCAATACCAGCCCATGTTGCCAGCACAGAAGGATGTATGTTTTTGTTGTCACACTCTTCTCCACAAACAAACCATTCGTATATGGTTTTGTTGTCAAGCAAAACACAGGTTATTCCACTTATTACTCTCCCTCCAATTTTCACAACAAAAATCTTTGCAAAATTCGATTTTAAAAGCTTTTCAAAAAACTCAATTGGAAAAAGTGGTAATTTGATTTTGTTTTTATATAAATCGGATATTAAATGATAATATTCATGAATGTCATCTATTGTAACTGCTTCTTGAACAACAGCTCCAACTTTTAACGACGATTTAATTTGTCGACGTTTACTTTTACTTAATTTTTCCCAAACTGCATCATAACTTGGAGTTGGCAAATGAAAATTTAAATGCGGTGCATAATCATATCCAGAAGCTTTCAAAGCAGGAATATATGACTTAAAATCCACGTAATTTCTTATTTCGATATAAATTGCTTGACTTTTCAGATTGTTTTTTACAGTTGTCAATAACACTTCTAATGCTTTGTCCGAAATAGATGGATTCAGTAATAATCCACCTGGAACAATAACTCTTTTACTGAAAAACTGTTTAATAATTCCTCCATCGGCAATTAAATATCCACATAGCAAGCCAACTAACTTATCATTTTCAGAAACCCCAAATAAAACTGGTTTTAAAAATGAAAGTGAGGCATAAAAATCGTAACAGGCCTTTGTTTGAAAAAATGTAGCTGTTGGCGATTCATTTACCAATTGTGACCATGCATGGCTCTGAATACTTTCAGCATTTAAAAATTTTATCATTATTACATTAATTATCTATGAAATTACGAAACCAAAGTTCCAAATGTATCCATTTCCAAATATCTTTCGATATATTTATGTCGCCCTTTACATGATTATTATACAATACAAGAGCTTTATCAACATCAATAATTTTTCTATTTCTAAAACTTTCCGATTCAAGTATATCAGAAATAAACTGTTGGAATTTTTCAGTTCTAAACCACTCGTCCTGAGGAGTTGCAAATCCTATTTTATCCTGCCGATTTCGAATTTCTTCCGGCAAAACACCTTTCATCGATTCTCTCAAAATGTACTTCGTTACTCCATTCCGAATAATTTGTTCAGGTTCAATAGAAAGCGAATATTCAACCAATCGGTAATCCAGAAAAGGAGTTCTTGATTCTATTGAAAAAGCCATCGAATTGCGGTCGTTCCATTTCAACAGATGCTCTAATTTGTATTCAAAATGATTCAAAAGTGCTTTATGTAAACTTTTTGAAGCATAAAGGTCATTTACAATTTTCGATACATTCGATTCAGTTTTCTTTACAAAATCAGCATGTAAGCAACTCATTTCATTCACTCTGGCTTTGGATTTTAAACCTCCGGGTAGCAAGAAAAAAACAAAGGTTTTAAATGCATAAGTCGATTTGTGTATCTTGAAATAACTAATTAACTCCTTTATAAGTCTTGCCCATTTAAGATGCTTGAATAAGTCTTTGAAGTAAAACCCAAAAAAATAGTGGTAACCACCCAACTGCTCATCAGCACCTTGACCATCGAGCGTAACAGTTACATTTTTTTGAGCCAATTGCATTACACAATATTGTGCAAAAGGCGAAGTAGTAGGTATTGGTTCGGCATGTACATTGATAAAGTGCGAGATATTATCCAATAACATTTGCTGAGTTGGAACAACGGAATGCATATTGGTGAGTTCCGTTTTATACAAATTTATGAATTTTGATTCATCTACTTTATTATCAGAACTATAAATAGCCGAAAAAGTATTTACATCAGGTCGGTTTAATTTATTGGATATAATTGAAGTAATGGCCGACGAATCGAGTCCACCACTTAAACATACCCCTACTGGCACATCACTTCGTAATCTTATTTTAACGGCATCAATTAATAACTCTTTAAATTTATTCTTGTCACCTTTTTGTTTTGTAATACGCGATGTTAAATCATACCATTTAGCTATTGTGACCGAGTTATCATTTATAGTCAAATAATGACCGTGTTGGAGTTTAAATATGTTTCTAAAAAATGTCTCGGTTGTTTGATCGGTACGGTTGTATGCTAAATAATCGGAAATTACAGCATAATTAGGCTCCAATTCAGAATCAATTACAGTAATAAGTGCAGGTATTTCAGATGCAAAGTAAAATACTGAATCCGGCTGATAATAATAAAACGGTTTTACGCCAAACCTATCGCGAGCCGCAAAAACTTGATTTGTAACTTTATCGTGAATAGCAAATGCAAACATCCCATTGAGTTTATCTAAACAAAGTGCACCATATCGTACATACATAGCTAGTAGCACTT
>JBMOHZ010000170.1:0-5651 GCA_049317585.1 Paludibacter sp. | reverse complement strand
CTCGATAGCGACATTTCGTTGGCATTGGAATCCAATCCTCCGGGCGGTCCGGGCGAAACGAATTTATCGCCAGCATATTTACAGACTGATCCGTTTAAAACCAACCTTGGTTAATCAAATATTAGAATCCCCGAGTAATTTCGGGGATTTTTTTGTAATATACTTAAAAGCATTGCACAAACAAATTGATGAAAGTAGTATCAAATTTGCTTTAGAATAAAAATAATCCTATATTTGCAGCAATAAATGTAATTTTATCATGATATAATAGCAATTTTAGTTATGTATGTACGAAAATTAATTCTCGATGACGAGAATAACGACAGTATTTTTTTATGGGGTGCACGTCAGGTTGGAAAAACAACTTTACTTGAGAATTTATATCCCAATGCGAGGTATTATGATTTGTTACAATCCGCTGAATTTGAACGTCTTTTCCGACGTCCTTCGCTTTTAAGCGAGGAACTTGAAACCGCAACCGAAGGTGAATTGATTATTATTGATGAAATACAGAAAGTGCCACAATTGTTGGACGAAGTACATCGGTTGATGCATAAAAAAAAGCTCCAATTTATACTAAGTGGTTCCAGTCCCCGCAAACTAAAACGCATTGGAGCAAATTTGCTGGGTGGCAGAGCGCTTAAAAAAACACTTTTACCTCTGGTAAGTGCCGAAATACCTGATTTTGATTTGCTAAAAGCATTGAATAATGGTATGATTCCACGGCATTATGCTGTAAACAATCCCTGGGAACGATTCAGCGCTTATATTGGTGTGTATCTGAACGAGGAAATAAGAGAAGAAGCCATATCCCGAAAATTAAACTCTTTTTCGCGGTTCTTGGAAGTTGCAGCTTTTAGCAATACCGAAATGGTTGTATATAAAAATATAGCACAAGATTGTGGTATCGACCATCGCACCGTGAAAGAGTATTTTGAAATATTACAAGATACTTTAATTGGTTATTTGATTCCCGGATTTAGTGCCACAAAAAAAAGAAGAGCTATTTTAGCCCCCAAATTTTATTATTTCGATGTGGGCGTTGCCAATTATTTATGTCATCGAAAAAACATCCAACAAGGTTCTGACGCCTTTGGTCATGCTTTTGAACACTTTATAATTCAGGAACTTATAGCATTTCTAACGTATAATAACTCCGATGAAACATTGACATACTGGCGCACAAGCAGTGGCTACGAAGTGGATGCTATAATTGGGCATGGGCGAATTGCAATAGAAATAAAATCGAGTGCTGAAATAAACACCAGACATTTAAAAGGATTAAAAGCTTTTCTCGAAGACTTTCCCCAGGCTAGAGCCATTGTAGTGTCGATGGACAAAAGCAAACGAATTTTAAATGGTGTTGAAATTTTCCCTGCCAATGATTTTTTAAAAGCGTTGTGGAATTCTGAAATAATCGGTTGAAACGCTATGCGTCTACTATAATGACTGATACGAAGCAGCTCCAAGTATTTCAACAACAATCCGTACAAAATCCAATTGGGTTAATTAATATAGTGGGGGCGCAACTTGGAGTTGCACCCTACTTGCTTTATAAATTTCAGCAATTTATCACATATTTAATACCAATAATGTGATTATTTTCACATTATTGGCACAATATATTGGATTTGCCTTATCCCCTTATTCCCATTTAAGGCATTTCAGCTATTTTTCCGTCATAAATGTGTTTTATAAATCTAAATCTAAAATTAATTTTTAATATAGTAATACACATCTCAATGAAAAAAATCGCAATATTTTTTTTCCTACTATCTATTTCTTTCAATTTATTTTCAGAAACGCCCATATTTTCCGATGCCTTCGAAAACGGCAAAGGCTCGTGGCTATTCTCAGGCAACGCAGGAAACTCGTATGCTTTATCTGCCGGAAATGGTGTTAATGCTTCAACCAGCATTCGGAATAAATACATCTATGCCTCAAATTTCATTATTTCGCCTGCGGTAACTTTTGCTACTGGCTCTGCTTATAAAGTGAAGTTTGCAGCTAAAGTTAGTAATGCTGGAAATACAAGTCGCAAAATTGAAGTTTACTACAATACAAGTGCGGCATCAAATACTAATGATGTGTATGTAGGTACTACCACTACCATTACTGGCAGTTTCAAAACCTATACACTCGACAATATTGTGAATCCACCGGCTGGAACAAAATACATTATTCTTAAGGTGATTGATACCGGAGCTTCTCCTACTTACTTGTTTTGCGATATTGACGATTTTGAATTTATCGAAACAGGTAATTTTCTCCCAACTGTATCTATCACAAGTCCTGCCGACGGTTACACGCATACAGCCGGAACTTCGTTGCCGGTAAGCATTACGGCAGCCGATGCCGATGGTTCGGTGAACAAAGTAAGTCTGTATTTTCGGGGCGAATTATTTGGCAGTTTAACTACGCCGCCTTACAACTTTTCAATTCCGAATTTACCCATTGGAACCAGTACACTTTATGCCAAAGTGTATGATAATGCAGGTGATTCTACCGTTACAGCTACAATTTCCGTTACGGGAGTGAATGTGGCACCAACCATTGCTCTTACTGCGCCTGCAAGTAATTTATCTATCATTCAGGGTGGAGTGGTAACTCTTTCGGCTACCGCTTCCGATGCCGATGGTTCAGTTAGTGAAGTTTCGTTTTATGTAAATGGCTCGAAAGTCTCCACCTCACAATCGGCTCCTTATACCTTCAACTGGAGTGATCCCAATCCGGGTTCGTACGTGGTGAGTGCCACCGCCACCGACAATACCGGCTTGCAAACCACTTCAAGCTCTGCAACTATTACTTCCAATGCCACCACCAACGGTTATTTGATAACCGAAAATTTTGAAGATGGTATAGTAGATTGGGTTTTCTCAGTGAATTCGGGCGGAAATGATTGGAAATTTGCAGCGGGAGTTGGTAATAATTCTACAGATTGTATAAAAAGAAAATCTGGAAATGTAAATTTCATGAAACATACATCTTCTATCTATTATTCTGCATCCACTTATACTGTTAAGGTTATAGCTAAAGCCAGCAAAGTAAACTATTACAGCGTACAACCCGGCTTGGTAAATGGAACAGATACTATTTGGGGTTCGGTATCAGCCTATGCAGGTACCACATACAATGCTATCAACGTATCGCTTGTAAATACGGTTGGTGGCTATTATAAGTTTATATTGCGTACTGTGAAAAATCCAGCTGATTTAACTACCTATAATGATTTATACATTGATGACCTTAGCGTGTATGGTGCTGGAGGATTCCCAAACATTCCACCAGTTGTTAAACTTTTAACCCCTACTAATTCGTCTGAAATAACTTTAAATACAGCTACTAACATTACCTCGGCAGCTTATGATAGCGATGGAAACATTTCGAAAGTAGAGTATTACATTGAAAATGAATACCTGGGACAATCAACATCAGCACCTTATACGATTAGTTGGACACCTACGTTTGCGGGCGTTTTTTCGCTCAAAGCCAAAGCTACTGACAATGAAGGCATAACAACGACGAATGTAATTTCGGTATTGGTGAATTATACCGACCGTAAAGTGTACGATTTTGTAGCCTCGTCGTATTTGGGTGGCGAAGCAGGCTCGGGCAAAGTGTGGGGAACTAAAGTGCTATCAGATGGTGTAATTGTGCTGGCTTGCGACTGGGGAACAGTGATACCAGCAGGTGCAGTAGTGCATTTGCTCAATGGTGCTACTATTAACTCGCGTGGTGCTATCGAGCGCATTTCGGCCGATGGGAAAACGGTACTTTCGGTAACTAAAATTGGTGCTTATGCCGTGGATTTATCCGTCGACAACAGCGATAATATTTACGTAGCAGCAGGCACAAGTGGTTTGGTAAAAGTAAACCGATTGGCTGATAAGCTATTACTTGCCAAAACATTTGCCAAAACAGTGTATCGCCTCGATGCTGGCAAAACAGGCCACATGGTGGCTTTAACGCTTCCGGGTGTTGACTTTGATGGTAAAAAATGGGGAAATGTAACGGTGTATGTCATGAATCCGGCTGGCGACATTCTTACTTCGTTTGGTGGTGCATCGCAATATACGAACGATGTGTGTATCGACGAAGCATCGCAATCGGCTGTGGAAGTGGGTTGGAAAAACGTGTATACTGGGGATAGAATTTCCTATAATTTACCAGTGGATATACCCGGATTTAAAATTTATTCTTTCTCGGGAGTACAAAGGTTTAATGGCTACAACTGGAGTTCCGATTCCAATTCGCCCAACTGGATAAATGCTTCGGATAATAATATGGCCGACACACGTATTGCCCGTGTAAGTATGGGCGACGATGGTTTGATGTATTTTGTAGCTGAAGTTTCGGGTGGTAATCATCCTCTACGCTACAGTCCGTACGATATAATGACTAAAGTACGCTTTGTAGGTGGCGATAATTTTCATACCTTGTCGAATACTGGTACTGAATTTCATACGTTCATTGCTCGAATGAATATTGCTACCGGTGCATGGATTGAAGGACAGAGTTTTACGGCTCGTTTGTCAACAGGTGCTGGTAATACGCTTGTGGCAGAAAATGGCAATGTGGCTGCCGACGAAGATGGACGTGTATATTTTACAGGTAAATCGGCTTTTGGTGCACCATTAACAAGAGAAATTCTACCTGATATTGCATATACCGGAGGGGCACTTATTTACATTATGGACCCAACACTTCAAACTCGCGAACTGGTGGATCGTGTAGTACAAAAAAATGGTGGACGCGATATTGCAGTACGTAAATTTACTAACCACGATAAAACCATTGTATATGGTGGCGATGTGTTTTTTCCTACAGGTCAACCTCTGAACTCGTTTTTGTATCTTAAAAACCCTGTTCAAAATACGTTCTTCGGAGCAGCTGACCAAGTAGCTGGATTTTATGCCGTGATTGGTGGTACCACGCCTGCAACTTACAATGTTACTGTGGATGGTGTAAGCCAGGGAACATTTGCCGAAGGTACAAAATTGAACCTAAGTACACCCGCAACTAAAAACGGAAATGCTTTTGTAAAATGGACTGGGGGCGAAGATTATATTGCTGATTCAACATCCTTAAGTTCCGAATTCTCAGTGCCAGGTAAAAATATGATTGTTACTTCAGTTTACGACACAACTACAATAGTAAATGAACAAAGGGAAGTTTCATTTCAAATTTACCCTAATCCAACGCATGACTTTCTAATTATTTCTACAGGTGTACATGATGAATTAGTTTTTAGCATCTCAGATTTGACAGGAAAAACTGTATTGTTGGATAAAATAACTAGCATAAAATCAATCAATATCAGTTCGTTGTCGCGAGGTGTTTATATTGTAAGCGTTGGAAAATTGAAGCAAAAATTAATAAAAAACTAAAAACCAAATATTTATTAGGCCACTTAAACAAGTTTGTAGTAGTTTTTGTTAGATAAATGCAATATTATAATGAATTTCTTATTGAATGACTTATATTTGCAGTGCAAAAATGATTTTAAATCAAATACTGTTTTAGTGGCTTAATGAATTATAAGAATCACCACATTGGAACTTGGATAGGCTGTATTATGCTTTTCGCACTCTCTTCGTGCGAAGATTTTCTTTCGTCTATTCGGAATGAAAATACGCAAGAAATTTCTACAT
>JBMOHZ010000169.1:0-5655 GCA_049317585.1 Paludibacter sp. | reverse complement strand
TTATAATCGTGAAGTATCACATTGGTGTCAAGCACAAAATTTTTCTTTTTACTCATAATTACTATTTGTTTAAATATCAATATGTTTATGATTTGCTTTGTTCAAATATTCGGTTTTGTAAATATATGAAATTTCAACAATATACAAACCTGCCAAATACAATATCACATATATTAACATTGACTTTGCTTTAAAATACTTAAAAACAAGGTCAAAAATGTGTATATTTGCACGTTAATTTATTCAATAACAGAATCAATATTTATTTTTGACATGAAAAATCCCGGACTGTTCATTTTATTACTTAGTTTTTTGTTTGTAAATTGCAGCGATCATGTAGTTCCTAATTTTAGTTTTACGCCTCTAACCCCAAAGTGTGGCGAAGTGATTACATTTAACAACCTTACCACTGGCGACGCTGACTGGAAGTCGGGTATTTGGAATTGGGAATTTGGAGATGAAAGCAAATCAACCATACAATCTCCAACTCATATTTATCGTAAACCGGGCATTTATTCGGTTTCGTTAATGGTCGATTCGAGTAAAAACCTTGTTAAAAAGATGAATATTACTGTTTTCGATAGCATCCCAACTATTGTTGTAAATGTCGATTCGGTTAAGTTTTATCAAACAGTACGTTTTAGTACTTTAATTTACAATCCGAGTGGAAAAACAGTTACTTACCAATGGTCAGTATCCAGCAATGCTTCACCTGCACTTACAACCACTACATCAACGGCAGCTACCATAGATGTGTTTTTTAATAAGCGCAATTATAATGAACAAGTAAATTTGAAAGTTACGGTTGGAGACTCGGTGTATAATGTATCCAAAACGGTATATGTTCATGATTATAAGACTAAAAGTGTACTAATGGCAAAAAAAGACGGTAAAATTCTTCGTCAACGTATATTTATAAATGGCGTTGAGGCTTATACCGAATTGCCTGTGATGGCAGGCAAACATCCTTTTAATATTTATGCTGTAGCCGATAATTTATATGTTTTTGATGCAGGCACTAACATTGCTTACAAGCCAAATTGGTTGACAGATGATTCAGGTGATGGAAATATCAGAGCCATCGATTTAAAAGATTTTGTATGGGTTGAATTAGCCAACAACCGAAACGCTAGCTCACATTTTGGTTTTTACAACGGTTTTGTTACTAACCAACATATTTACTGGACCGATTATAGCGAATTTGTGTACAGAACAGGCATAAACGAAAAACCAGGAAACTTTGAATGGAAAGGTAGCTCGGATGCTCAAACGGCAGTGCCTTATTATTTAGCTAAAACCAATCGTTTAGGGTATTATGGCAATGGATTAGATAATAATCAGTTAAGTGGCGGTATTCGCTATTTCGACATGGCCTACTTTTGGGCAAAAGGCGGAAATGGCAGAGGTATTTATCGCTTTGTGAGCAGTGATATATTGTCAGCAAATGCAAATTCAAACACACCATTGCCTTCGCTGGGTGCTATCCTTACAAACTATGCCATACGCGCATTTGCCATCGACGAAATAAATTTGAAAATATATTTTTCGGTAACTGCTCCTGCTGATAAAGTTGGATTTTGGGTATCGAACTTAAATGGTACGAACCCTCAACGTATAGAAGCTGCTCCTATGGACGATGCTTCACTTTATATCACAGGCATTGCTATCGACAACGAATCGAACAGAGTATATTGGGCATATCGCAGTCCCGAATCGGTAGGTGCTCCGGCTCCTTCTGGTACATGGACTTCATATTATTTACAGAACCCAACACATAAGTCGGGTGTTAAAATGGCATCATTAACTACAGATTATAAGCCAGTTGGCGCTATCGAATATTTTTTAAAGGATGTAGAAGTATACGGAATTGCTGTTGATAAAGTAAGAAGATAATTGTATGGCAAAAATTTTAATTATCGACGACGAACGGAGTATTCGCAATACCTTGAAGGATATTCTTGAGTTCGAAAAGCATCAGGTTCAGTTGGCCGAAAACGGTAAAATTGGTCTTGAGGTGGCGCAGTCTACTCCATTTGATATTATTTTCTCCGATATTAAAATGCCCGAAATGGACGGTATTGAGTTGCTCAGTGCACTCAAAGAAACGGAAGTTGAAGCACCTGTTATTATGATTTCGGGACATGGCAATATTGATACAGCTGTGGAATGCATAAAAAAAGGGGCTTTTGATTTTATCGAAAAACCAATTGACCTTAATCGGCTACTAATAACAGTGCGTAATGCATTGGATAAATACACATTGGTAGTTGAAACCAAGAACCTGAAAAAGAAAATTGCCAAGCGTCATCAAATGATTGGTGCTTCGCCAGCCATCGAAAAAGTGCGCATGATGATTGACCGAGTGGCACCAACCGAAGCGCGTGTTTTAATTACAGGCGAAAACGGAACAGGAAAAGAAGTTGTAGCTCGGTTGTTGTTCGAAATGAGTAGTAGGGTGAATGCACCATTTGTTGAAGTGAATTGTGCTGCCATTCCATCCGAACTAATTGAAAGCGAATTATTTGGACATGAAAAAGGTTCGTTTACTTCGGCTATAAAACAACGAATAGGGAAATTTGAACAAGCCGATACTGGAACAATATTTTTGGACGAAATAGGCGATATGAGTCTTTCGGCACAAACGAAAGTACTTCGCGTATTACAAGAAAACGAACTCACACGTGTTGGAAGCGATAAAAGTGTAAAAGTAAATGTGCGTGTGCTAGCTGCCACCAATAAAAATTTAAAAAAAGAAATTGAATTAGGCAATTTTCGCGAAGATTTGTTCCATCGCTTAAATGTAATCCCAATTCATGTGCCCTCGCTCGACGAACGCAAAGAAGATATTCCACTCTTGGTAAGTCATTTTTGTGAATTAATATGTTCCGAACAGGGCATACAACCCAAAGTGTTCGATGCGAATGCATTAACAAAACTACAAGCGCGTTCATGGACAGGAAATATTCGAGAATTGCGTAACGTAGTGGAACGACTCATCATACTTGGTGGACAAACAATTAGTCAGGACGACGTGGATATGTTTGCATAAAATTATTATTTACCATTAATCATTTACCATTTATAATGAAACTAATCAATGAAATGAAAATAGCCTTATGCGCTGATCATGCAGGTTTTGACTTAAAAAAAACGGTTATTGAATACTTACAGTCGAAAAATGTGTTGGCTTTACACGACTTTGGAACTTATGCAAACGAAAGTTGCGACTATGCCGATTTTGCGCATCCAATGGCTATGGCTGTTGAAAGTGGTGAGTTCGATTTTGGAATATCGATATGTGGAAGTGGTAATGGAATTAGCATGACTGTAAATAAACATCAAGGAATAAGGGCCGCCCTATGTTGGAACGAGGAAATTGTGGCTTTAGCGCGTCAGCATAACGATGCAAATGTATTGTCGCTTCCAGCTCGTTTTGTAACCGTAGAACAGGCATTGAAAATGATTGATGTGTTTTTTACAACTGATTTCGAAGGTGGTCGTCATCAAAACAGAATTGACAAAATACCACAATGTTGAAATTAGACAACTGACGACAGACAACAGGACAATAAATATCAATCATTCTTGGCGATGCTAAATAACGCGAAGCTAATAACGCGTAGCAAATAACGTGCGAAGCACAAAATAACGCCGAAGGCAAAATAACAATAAAAAAATGCAACGTACAGAAATAGCTCAATATGGCGAATTCGGATTAATTAAACATTTAACCGAGAAATTTGCAATCCAAAATGCATCGACACTTAAAGGTGTGGGCGATGATGCCGCTGTGCTCGACTACAAGGACAAACAAATTCTTGTTACTACCGATTTGCTACTCGAAGGCGTACATTTTGATTTGGTATATGTTCCACTAAAACATTTGGGCTACAAAGCGGCTATTGTCAATTTTTCGGATATTTACGCCATGAATGGTCAACCCAAACAAATTACTGTTTCGTTGGGTGTTTCCAAACGATTTTCGGTAGAAGACCTTGAGGAGTTGTACGCAGGCATTCAATTGGCATGCAAAACATACAATGTGGATTTAGTGGGGGGCGACACTTCGGCCTCGCTCACTGGTCTTACAATAAGCATTACATGCATTGGCGAAGCCGAGAAAGATAAAATTGTATTCCGCAATGGAGCTAAACCAAACGATTTAATTTGTGTAACGGGCGATTTAGGCTCAGCATATATGGGTTTGCAATTGCTTGAGCGCGAAAAAATAGTGTTTTCGGCTAATACAGAAGCTCAACCCGATTTCGACGATAGAGATTATATTTTACAGCGCCAACTCAAACCCGAAGCGCGCAAAGATATTATTAAAGCTTTAGCCGATAAAGGAATTCTCCCCACTTCAATGATGGATATTTCGGATGGTTTATCGTCGGAATTAATACATATTTGCACCCAAAGCAATGTAGGTTGCCGCGTGTACGAAGACAAAATTCCAATTAATTACCAGGCTGTAGTGATGGCCGAAGAATTAAATATGAGCATTGTAACAGCCGCACTCAATGGTGGTGAAGATTACGAATTGCTTTTTACCGCTTCTATCGAAGATTACGAAAAAATTCTTACTATTGAAAATATTGGCATTGTTGGTCATATCACCAAACCCGAACTAGGCTTAAACCTGGTTGGTCGCGAAGGCGAAGAAATAGGTTTAAAAGCCCAAGGTTGGAACTCGTTGAAATAATTTGCTTTAGAATGTAAATGCTATTCCAACGCCGTTTTGAACTGTTGTAAGTTGAATTTGTTGTTTAGGAGTTGTAAGCGAAGTGTTTTTGGTGTCCATATTATAACTTTGTACCGCTTTTTTAAGTTTGTTTTCGGCAGAACTTATTATTGGTATTGCTACAACTAATATACCGCAACCAATACCTGTCATTTTTAAACCCACATCGGGTCTATAAATCATTGTTCCTAAGCCATATCCAACAAAAAAGCCTCCAATATAACCCAAAACTCCTGCAAAGCCGGATGTGCTTTTTGCCGACTGATATAACGCGAACGATTGGGTGTTTTTATTAAAAAACGTTTCTAATTGTGTAAGAGTTAATCGTTCACCTTTATATGTATAACTATATCCTATTCCATTTTTTGCAAACTGAATTGTGTCTTTTAATTCTTTTGCCAGTATTATTCCATTTGGTAAAGTGTCGTTATTGGTAGTAGCAATTTGTTCAGGTTGAGGTGCTACATTATAGGCTAATGCCGAAAACTGATGACAACTACTACCCAATGGATTTGGTTTAATATGGTCGGTAATGCAAATAGCATTTGCCCCTACTTTTCGGGCTTCCTGAAGCAATACATTTAGCATAGCATCGTAACCACAGTTGGTTGTAAAACCGCTATCACCAACATCAATACGCCCAATTTTAGTAGCGTTTTCAGGAATTTGGCTTTGTAAATTGTAAATTTTCACTTCCTCATTATTTGATACGGGCGCTACACTTTTTAAAATACTGGTAGTGATACGAGGCGAACATGAACTTAAAAAAACTGCAATAACTGCCAATAATAATATGGATTTTTTCACGATAGAATTGTTTGAGCGTGTTTAGTGTTTTTTTGTTTAATCAAAAAAATCCCCAACTATCAATCAGATAATCAGGGATATGTGTGAATAAAGAGTTGTCTTACCAG
>JBMOHZ010000168.1:0-5706 GCA_049317585.1 Paludibacter sp. | reverse complement strand
TTACAAACTCTTGTTTTAACCCGCAAATATACTTAAAATTTCAGAAATGCTCAAATGTTAAACAGTTGAAAAACGAATTCGTAAGTATAAACGCATAACTAAGCTAAAAAGTACAAATACACTGTTAAAAATATACCAAAATTTTAGTTTAAAATACTGATAAATGTTAGCGTTCAAACTTTTTTGATGTTGAAATTGTTTAAACAATAAAATTATTAATTTATAAAATCAATTATTATGCGACAAGTATTTATAACTATTGCCCTTTGGCTTACAACATTCTTTTTGGCTACTGCTCAGTTTGTGTTACCCGCTTTGCCATACAATTACAATGCCCTAGAACCTTACATCGACAGTACTACTATGCGTATACATCACGATGTGCACCATGCAGCTTATGTAAATAATTTAAACAAAGCACTCGAAAAAACACCCGAACTTTATAAAAAAAGTTTGCCCGAATTACTTTCGAATATTGACCTATTACCAGCTGATATTCAGGTTGCAGTACGCAACAATGGTGGTGGTGTGTATAATCATAATTTTTTCTGGAAAATAATGGTACCAGCGGGAACAACAACTATTTCGGCAACGCTCGAAAAGAAATTGATCGAAAATTTTGGAAGTGTTGATAAATTTAAAGAAGCGTTTGAAAAAGCAGCTCTCACCCGTTTTGGTTCAGGATGGGCGTGGTTGGTAGCATCTCCAAATGGTAAATTAGAAATTATTTCAACTCCAAATCAGGACAATTTATTTTCGTTGGGGAATAAACAAAACCAAAAAGCCATCCTAACACTCGATGTGTGGGAACATGCCTATTACCTTAAATACCAATCGAAAAGAGCAGCCTACGCTAAAGCATTTTGGAATGTTGTAAATTGGAAAGAAGTGGAAAGACTCTTGAATGAATAGATAAAAATACAGACAACTGAGATCAGAGGTCAAAAATAAAAATAGAAAAGGGGTTTTGTCATATTTTTGACAAAACCCCTGATTTTAATAATTTCATAAAAAACCCCAAATTTTGAATGATTGGCAAAATTATTAGTTTTAATAAATTATTTTTGTGGAAATTAGGAAAATAAATATAAGAATGAACTTAAAAATAGTAATTTGCTTTTTGTTAATGGTTGAAACACTTAGTGTTACTGCCAAAGATTATAAAAAAGTTACTTTCAAACAAATTAAAGCCGAAGGTAAAATATGGGGTATTGATTTGTCGCACCATCAAGCCGAAATTGATTGGAAAAAACTTAAAACACAAAAACCTCATTTTATTTTCCTGAAAACCTCCGAAGGTGCTAGTCACACCGATCGACTTTATAAATCGAATTACAAAAATGCTCGTAAATTGGGTATTATTGTTGGTTCGTATCACTTTTTCACGTACCGTTCCAACGGAAAGGCGCAAGCACTTCATTTCTTAAAATCGGCAAAGTATCAGGATGGTGATTTGCCTCTGGTGCTCGATGCCGAGTATGCCAATAATATGCCTTCGGCCAAACTGGTTTCGAGAGAGTTAATCAGTTTCTTGAAAACTGTGAAAGCTCAAACTGGACGTAAACCTATAATTTATTGCGATTATGATTATTACGAGGATTATTTAGAAGGCGAATTGAAAACTGATTACTTGCTTTGGATATGCGACTACCGCCAAAAACCAAAATGCGATTGGACATTTTGGCAAACAACCGATAAATTTAAATTGGCTGGCATAAAAGGAAATATCGACTTCAATATATTTAACGGAACCAAAAGCGAATTAAAAAAACTATTATTTTGAAAATTGTTCGTTCCAGCAATACTTCGGCAAGCTATAATTTGGCATTGGAAGAATATTTATTCACCGAGTTTCACGATGAATTTCTGTTTTTTTATGTCAATAATCCCTCAGTAATACTTGGCTCAAACCAAGCAGTTCAAAACGAAATTGATTTGGATTACTGTCTTGCTAAAAATATCGATATAGTACGCCGTAAATCGGGTGGGGGAGCTGTTTATCATGACAATGGCAATCTGAATTTTAGTTTTTTAGGTAATAAAAGCAATGCCAATATTGAATTGTCTGGTGATTTTTTATTACCCATTGTCCATATTTTAAAATCGTTAAACGTTGATGCTTCCATAGGTGCTCGCAAGGATTTATGGGTGGCTGATGAGTATAAAATTAGTGGTACGGCATCGCAAATTCGTAAAAATCGAACTTTGCATCACGGTACACTGCTTATAGATGCTGATTTAGAGCAGCTTGCATTGGCATTGAGTGTAAAAGCTATTGACGATACTGTAAAAGCAACCAAATCGGTGCGAAGCAAAACTACGAATATATGTGATTATTTAAATATCAAAAACGATATTCAAATTAAGGGAACTGAATTTATTGATCAGTTTATATCCCAAGCATGCATTTATTTTGAAACTACTTTACTTGGCGACTCAGATTTTGATCAAAACGCAATACAACAATACGAACTTCAATACCTTGATAAAAATTGGAATTTGAAAAAATGAACATTTTGTAGTAAATTTGCATTTAAAACAAATCATAAGCAAGACATGTCATCGAATAATATTATAAAAATAGATGTTGCCAGTGTTTTAAAAACGAGAGCATCCAAAACAAAAGTTCCTAAATTTTTGGTTAATTATTTGCGCCGAATTGTGCACGAAGATGAATTTAATCAGTTTTTCAAAGAAAATCCAGATTTAAAAAACCTCGATTTTATTGAAGCTGCTTTCAATTATTTAGGTATCAAACTTAAAGTAGAGGGCGAAGAAAATTTACCACCAAAAGATGGACGTTACATTTTTGCTAGCAATCATCCTCTTGGTGGGCTCGATGGAATTGCTACTGGCTATGTAATTGGTAAACACTACGATGGAAAGGTTCGGTTTTTTTCGAATGACTTGATGATGTTTCTCACGCCAATGAAAGAAATGTTTATTCCAGTAAATAAATTTGGAAATCAGGCCAAAGGGCATGCAGAAATGATGCAACAGCTTTACGAATCGGAAAATAATTTGGTAACTTATCCGGCTGGCATGTGCTCTCGAAAAACAAAAGGGGAAATTTGTGATTTGGAATGGAAAAAAAACTTTATCACCAAAGCTGTAGAATATAAGCGCGATGTTATTCCAGTTTATTTCGATGGTCGTAATTCTAATTTTTTCTATAATTTGGCTAATCTGCGAAAATTTTTTGGTATTAAATTCAATATCGAAATGATGTATTTACCTGATGAAATGTTCAAGCAAAAAAATAAACAATTTACCATAAAAATTGGCAAACCTATACCATGGCAAACCTTTGACAAATCGAAATCACAAGCAAAATGGGCTGAATGGGTCAAAAATGTTGTATATAAATTGTAAGCTTTAAAGTTATTGATTGTTATTTGGCTTCGCCGTTATTTGCACTTCGTGCGTTATTAATCGTTTTCTAACTTCTAATTTCTAACTTGGTAATGAAAATAATATCATACAACGTAAACGGCATACGTGCTGCTCTTACAAAAGATTTTGAGGGATGGTTGCGGTCTGAAAATCCTGATGTGCTTTGCTTGCAGGAAACAAAGGCCCAGCACGACCAAATTGACACACTTCTTTTTGCTGAATTGGGTTATACATCATACCTGCATTCAGCCGAGAAAAAAGGATATAGTGGTGTGGCCATACTTACCAAAAATGCACCTGATAATGTGGTTGTAGGCATGAATAATCCTCGTTACGATGTTGAGGGTCGTGTTATTCGGGCTGATTTTGGCAATTTGTCTATTATCTGCGTTTATATCCCTTCGGGTTCGTCGGGCGATGAGCGACAGGCATTTAAAATGGATTTTTTAGAAGCCTTTTTGCCATTTATTGAAGAAGTTCGCAAAACGCGTCCAAATTTGATTGTGTGTGGCGATTATAATATTTGTCATAAGCCCATTGATATTAATAATCCAAAGCGTCAAATAGGTGTTTCGGGTTTTTTACCCGAGGAGCGCGAGTGGATGGATCGGTATGAGGCTACTGGCATGGTGGATACATTCCGATTGTTTGATAAAAGTGCCGAAAAATACAGTTGGTGGAGTTATCGTGGTGGTGCTCGCTTCCGAAACGTGGGCTGGCGTATTGATTATCATTGGGTTAGTGCGCCGCTAAGGCAACGCTTAACATCGGCAGCTATTTTGGCCGATGTGGTTCACTCCGATCATTGTCCGGTAGTGGTTGAATTGGCGTAGACAACAGAACATTGTTTTTAAAAATTAAAAAACAATAAATCTTAGCTTAACTGATTTAAAGGCACTAATTTGTTTTTAACTTTGTAAGCTAATTTACAATTTGAAATATTACCATGAGATTTTATCCTTTTCAACTCCTTATAACTGTTTTATTATCAATTACTTTTACCGCCTGCGATTGGCTTAATACTGATCCTGTTGCTACATCCAACAATGCTCGCTTTGTTTCGTTACGTTTTTCGGCTGGTGATGCAACTAGCCCTAATGTTTCACAGGCTGTGTTTACTGTTGCTGAGTTCGATGGCGTAGATTCTATTATTGTAAATGTTGACTCCCTGCCTTTTGGTACCAAAATTGACAAAGTAATTCCCAGCTTTTCGTTCTACAGCACTTATGTTGCTTACGCTTATCGTACGAATGATTTAGGTCAGTTTAAAGATTCTATACCGTTGACTGGTAAGGATACCTTGGACTTTAATAGCGTATATAAAGTTACTAATAAAGCAACCGACCAAAAAGCCTTCAAAACCTATAAAGTTAAAGTAAATGTGCATAAGGTAGATCCTGAATTATACCAATGGCGCAGAGCTGTAGCTTATATTTACGATCATCCGGGAAATATACAAAAGGCTGTAAATCTGAATAATAAAATTTATTTTTTCACGAGTACTGGATTAACAACTTCGCTTTATACTTCTACAAACGGCACCAATTGGAGTAGTCGTACTGTTGTGGATCAATTGCCCGATAATGTATTGCTCGCAAATATAGTAACCTACAAAAACAAAATGTATCTTATTCATAACGATGCATACATATATTCAAGTGAAAACGGAGTTGATTGGACAAAACAAGAACCTAACACTTCCACATATTTGTTTAAAAACTTACTTTACGATTTTAAATCTAAACTTTGGGCGCTAATACAATCAAAATCTGATTCGAAATATCGTTTAGCTACAAGTGTAGATGGTTTAAATTGGAATGAAGTTTCGACCACATTAGATGATAATTTTCCGGTTGGTGGTTACAGTGCCATTGCATTTGCGTCGCGCACCAAACAACCTAAAGTAGTTGTGGCAGGCGGATTTAATAAAAATGGATTATTGCAAAACAAAGTATGGTCGTCCGAAGATGGGATAAACTGGCTCGACTTTAGCAAAGAAAATACCACTTTTGGTTATCGCACAGGTATGTCGTTAATAAATTACGAAGATAAACTGTTGATGTTTGGTGGTGTGGATAATAATGATCAATTACAGTCATTACTTTTCATGCAATCGGCCGACGAAGGATTTAGTTGGAAGGATATTGATACAACAAAAATGACCATTCGTATGACTTTTCCATTTCAGAGAAACGATTCTACAGTTTATGGTTATCGTAAATACCAACGACGCTTTAATCAATCGGTGGTTGTTGATAATGATAAAAATATTATTTTAATTGGTGGACGCGATAGTATTCCTAACATTTTTAC
>JBMOHZ010000167.1:0-5719 GCA_049317585.1 Paludibacter sp. | reverse complement strand
GTCCTGTGCAATTGTATTAACCGTATACAAAAAAACGAAACCAAAAATCAGAAATGTCTTAAATCCCATATTAAAGTTAAAAGTAAATCCCGAAAACTTTTTTGTAGTCGGGATTTACTTATTTTTAGTTGTGTTGAAAACTAGTTTTTAACCAATTTATTTACATGAATTAATTTCGATGCTGTTTGGATGGAAACCATATAAATGCCTTCGTTAAGTTCCGAAGTATTTATTATAAAATGATTTTGACCCACTATCGCATTTAATTCTTTTGATAACATCCGTTTTCCATCAATACTAGTTAGCTGAATTGTAATACTTTCGAAATTACTGCTCTTGTATTCAATTTGCAGTAAATCTTTTACCGGGTTAGGATACAAGTTTAAGACAGCTTTATTCTTAGTAATTTCCAATAAACGTGTAACATTAGAAGGTACTTGATAGTACGACGAAACTGTAACTCCCTCACCACCTGCTCCACCATAAGGTGCTCCATATTTACCACTTGCTATTACTTTTGAACCGCCACCATTACAAACCAATGATAAATATAACAATGCTTTACCATCCTTATCAACTGCATACGTGGAGGTTACATTTGTAATATTTAAACCCTGTTTAATAGCCCAAACAATTTCAATTTGGTTAATACCTACAACAGTAGAACTAACAATATAAACTGTATCAATAGGAATACTAAAGTTGAAAGCACAAGAATTCTCAACAATTTTCACTAAGGTATCTTTTACTTCAACCAATTTATCTTTGTCGATAGGTAAAACAATATTTACCGGTTTGGCAAAAATACAACTTTCGTCGTCGATAGTGGCTGCTTTATTATAATTTAACGCCATTTGCGAAGTACAACCCGAAATTGAAACTCCTGCATACTGACAATTTCCGCTTGATTTTGTTGCTACAGGGTTGTAGTTTAGCGCTGCTTTATCCATGCAACCTTTAATGGTGTCGGTAATTGTTTCGAAAACGCAGGTACCATTGTCGGTATTGGCATTTGGATTATAATTCAAAGCCTGCTTGTTGGTACAACCTAAGGATGCAACAGGTGGAAATACACACGTACGGTTATCTTTGGTAGCCAATGGATTAAAGTTTGTAGCCAATGGATCGGTACATCCAAAAACAGTTATAGTATATTGGCAATTACCATCGTTATGCGTGGCTGTTGCATTGTAATTAGTTGCTGTTTTATCAGTACATCCCCAAATTTTAACCGGATATTTACACGAACCATCTTTGGCGTTTGCATACGGATTAAAATTGAGTGCCATTGGGTCCATACAACCTGGAATCATGGTTTGATACACACAATTATTATTGTCGATTTTTGCCAATGGATTATAATTCAATGCCACAGGATCCATACAACCATAAACGGTTTTTATCGAATCGTACACACAACTGCCATCGTTAACCCGTGCTAACGCATTGTAGTTTTTCGCTTTTTTGTCCATACAACCCTTTACGACTTGTTCTTCAAACTTACAAGTTCCATTATTTACGGTGGCTAATGGATTATAGTTCAAAGCTATCTTATTCGTACAGCCATAAATGGGTAGTTTGATTGTATCAGCAAAAACACACGAACCATTTTCGACAGTTGCCAACGGATTAAAGTTTTTGGCTGTGGATTTGGTGCAGCCAAATATTTTTGTTGCCTCGTCACTAAATGTACAAGTTCCATTGTCTTGAGTTGCCAAGCGATTAAAGTTTTTAGCTGTTGGATTAGTACATCCAAGAATCATTTTAGTAGAGTCCTGGAATATACAAGTGCCGTTATCTTTGGTTGCTTTCGGGTTGTAGTTTTTAGCCATTGGATTGGTACATCCCAACACATAAATTACTGAATCTTTGAAAATACAAGAACCATTTTCTTTATTTGCTGCAGGATTGTAGTTTAATGCACCAACTTTAGTACATCCGTAAACCATATTGGCAGTACTTGGGAATGTACAACTGCCGTTTTCTCTGGTTGCCTTTGGATTATAATTCATAGCCTGCACATTGGTACAGCCCCAAACTACCTGAACCGAGTCAACAAACACACAACTGCCATTTTCTTTATTCGCTTTTGGATTGTAATTTTTTGCAACAGGGTTGGTACATCCCCACACAATTAATGCCGAATCCACAAAAATACAAGTACCATCTTCTTTGTTGGCTTTTGAGTTGTAATTTTTGGCAGTAGTGTTCATACAGCCATATATAATGTTTGTTGTTCCAAAAATACATGTGCCATTATCCTTTACAGCCTTTGGGTTATAATTGGCTGCATTAGCATTCATACATCCCCAAACTATCATAGTTGAATCGCCAAATGTACATGTTCCATTTTCAACTGTGGCTAGTGGATTATAATTGCGTGCCACTGGGTTTGTACAACCTAGAACTGGTATTGTTGTGCTTGGGAACTGACAGCTTCCATCGTCTTTAGTAGCAAATTTATTAAAATTCAATGCCTTAGGATTTGTACAGCCAAAAATTATTTTAAGTGAATCACCAAACATACATTTGCCATCGTCTTTGGTAGCTAACGAATTGTAATTTTTAGCCGATGGGTTCATACAGCCCCAAATTACAGTTGCAGAGTCAGAGAAAATACAAGATCCATTCGAAATATTGGCTAGTGGATTATAATTTTTTGCCAACGGATTCATACAACCATAAATTGGTAAGGTATTAATTGAATCGTAAATACACTGAGCAGGCATAGTTGCTAATGGGTTATAGTTTTTTGCTTTTGGATCTTTACAACCATATATAGGCATGGTAGTGCCATTGGGGTCATAAACTTCAGCCCAACGAACAACAACATCATTTGTAGAATAATTACGGTTCAGCATAACTTGATTGTCTGAAGTCATTTCAGTATATTTAAAGTTGGGCCCCGAGAAGTATTTGTATTGATGCTGAGGAGTTGCATACTGAAAATCAATAACATAATGAGTAGGATCAATTTTATTCATTTTTTGTAATGACCATGTATTAAAATCTCCAGCAATATAACATTCGTTTGTACCTTGAGGTACAGTAACTTTATAGGTTAGTTTTGTTTGATTGCCTCCTGTAGTGTCGTAAACACAAGGAGCAGGAGTTGTTGCCAACGGATTGTAATTTTTTGCTTTTGCATCCATACATCCTTGAATTCCGGTATTATTGGCGTGAATAGTACTAGTAATAAACATATTGTTGTCGGTAACTGCTTTAGCTGAGTTTGTGCCAAAGTTCAATACCGGACTATTAAACATACCTGCTAAAAACATATCTCCATTATTATCAATGGCAAATGCTCCCACTTCGTCGGTTTTTGTACCTCCATATTTTATAGCAGCATTCGGAATACCTTCGGGTGAATATCTGGCCAAATAAATATCGTAATCACCATTTGATGTAAGTACTGTTTGCCCAAATGCGAGCGAAGTACTTTGAAAAGTACCAGCTACAATGGCATTATTTTGTTTATCAACAACAATAGAATTTACAATATCGTTTTTATCACCACCAGCTTGTTGCGCCCAAATCAAGTTTCCAACCGAACTATATTTCACTAAATATTGGTCATAAGTCCATTTATCTTTATTAACAAACGAATATGGACCAAATTTACAGCCATCTCCTTGAATTGAACCAGTCACATACGCATTTCCAATTGAATCGAGTGCAATATATTGTCCATTTTCATTTGAGGCACTTTTTGCCCACATTGTATTTCCATTATTATCAAATTTTGTTATAAAAAAAGTTGAAGTTAAAGTTGGGTCGCTATCAATAGAGGGAGCACCAATTTTTAAATTTGCACTTGTAAATCGACCTACTACATAGCTATTTCCAATTTTATCAACAGCCAAATCCGATACAAAGTCAGCGCCGCTTCCATTTCCATTTTTTGCCCAAAGCGGATTACCATTTAAGTCGAATTTTGTAATAAAAATATCCTCGGCTCCTGAGTTTATTAAATCAAAACTTCCAAAAGTAAGTGGTGAACTAGTAAAATTTCCAGCAATATAAAAGTTACCTGCTTTACTAATTTTTATTGACATTGAATTGTCATTGCCAGCACCTCCATAATTTTTAACCCACATTACATTGCCATCAATATTGTATTTGGCAACAAAAATATCGCTCGTAAAAGGGCCAGCATTATTGAGAGTTATATTCCCAAAAGTAATTTGAGGACTTGCAAAACTACCTGTCCAGTATACATTACCAGCATCGTCCACCGCTACCGAATTAGTAGTTTCGCTAGCAATACCGCCTGCACTTCTTGTCCAAACAATATTTCCATTACGGTCGGTTTTAACCAAAAACAAATCACAATTGTTTGGACTTGTGTTAGTTAGTGTGTTGTTACTCCCGATTGACAGTGTAGAACTATAAAAAAAGCCTACCGAGTAGGAATTACCTTGCTTATCAACCGCCATAGATGTTACAATGTTTTGTTTATCACCACTAGCAGTTCCAACCCAGTTCCAAACAGGTTCTTGTGCATTTAACTGCAAAGCAATAAGCACGAAAAAATAGAAAGTAATTTTTTTCATTTTTTGTCTTTTTAAACGTGAATAATACAATAGGATTTTAAAGTGAGAATTTGAGATAATTTACAAATATAATAAGATTTTCAAAAAATTGTTCCATCGCACTCATATTTAACATTTTGCAAATAAAAAACCAGCTTATTGATCACATGAGAAGTATTTTTTCAATTCTTCATCTCGCCGATTATAGAAAATTGGGTACTGCCAAGCAGGAACCAACGGTCAGTTGGTGGAATTTCAAAATTACTCCCGTTGGTAGTGACCGGTGGTACCTACCCGACGCCCCTCCTTTTATTTGTTTTTGAATAAATTAAATCTGGTTTGACAGTTTGGACAGAAAATTTTGCCTGTAAATTTGTTCGGTTTTATAAATTTTTACAACAAAAAAACGCAATCGACTACTTTTGTAACTTTAAAAACAACCACACACTTCAATTTTGTTATGTTCAGGAAAATATGGTTTACTGCCACCTTGTGTTGCGTTTTTTGCCATATTGAATGCTCGACACAATAAATAAAAATTTTATGAAATCAAAAAACATCTTTATTTGTATTTTTTTACTTGGTTTTCAACTCATCACATTGGGTCAGAATTGGAACAGGGTACTGAATGGTGAAAATCTGTTTTGTATTAAATGGTTGAACACAAATGTGGGATTTGCCGGCGGAAGCAACGGTTTGATTTTAAAAACAACAAACGGCGGAACTGACTGGGAAGCGCAAAACACAGGTTTTTTATCGAGTGCTGTCAATTGCGATTTCGTTTCAATATCCATTGTTAACGACAATATTATCTATGCTTCGACCGATGGTATGAGCACCACAGGATATCAACTGTATAAATCGACCGATGGAGGTGCAACATGGAGCCGGGTTGTGAATCCTGTGTACTATGGAGCATTTAGAGCTATCCATTTTTTTGATGTAAATAACGGTATTGCTGTTGGTAGTAGTGGTTCTTCGGCAGCCATTTTTAAAACAACAGATGGAGGCGTAACATGGAGCACGAAACTGACCGACAGCGGGCATTTAATGTTTACTTCGGTATGTTTTCCGTCAGCTTCGGTGGGCTTTGCAGTTGGCGACAGGGTTGAAACATCTACAAGTCCGGGAATGATATATAAAACAACGGATGGGGGTAATACTTGGACAAAAAATTACACTCC
>JBMOHZ010000166.1:0-5725 GCA_049317585.1 Paludibacter sp. | reverse complement strand
ACTTTATTCGTACACCAAAGATGATAGCCAATCACAATCGAAAAGTTTTGGAGCTTCTGGCGCTGGTAGTGAAAGTATGTCGTTGGGCTATAATCCAAACTTTAACACCAATACCTTCCAATCAGCACTAAGTGGACTTACGAAACTCGATTTTTTGAAAATGGAGATTGATTATGGGGTAGCTTTCTCACAAAACTTATCTGACAACCCACAATCCCGTAGTTGGAATTTTTCGTATGTAACAACACCTTCTAGTGCCATATTTAGCCAAGACTTACGAAAACAAAGTAATCCGGATGATATTGTTTCACTTTATGATGCTGCTGCACCCGATAGTACTTTGCAACTTTCATCAATTAGTCAGTCGAAAAGTAATTTTGATGAAAAAAACCTCACATCCTATTTGAATTTCAAAATACCGTTTAAAATAGGTGAATTGATTGTTGGGAGTGTGAAATTTGGCGGCACGTATCGTTCGAAAGTAAGGCGACAAGATGTACTTGCTGGCAGTCAAAATATTACAGTTAATCAATTTGGGAGTAAAATTCTGCTCGATGAGCTTAATTGGCTGAAAAGCAGTGGCTTGCAGGGTAAAATTACAGCTGATGGATTAAAGGATTATCCAGTGGATAATTTTATGGATGGAAAGTATAATTTTGGATCGTATTATGATTTAAATAAGTTGAATCAAATTACCGATACTTGGTCGAATGTATCCGAATATTATTTTGCACAGGGCGAGAGTGTTTGACTTAGCAAATTTGGAGACAAAAGCAAAATTGGATTTCAACAAGATATTTTAGGCTCCATCATTAATGATCAGGATATAGTCGAAAATTATGGCGCAGGGTATTTAATGACAGAAATTAACATCAGAAAATGGGCAATGTTTCTCCCGGGAGTGCGCTACGAAGAAACCAACACCACCATGAAGGGGTTTTATGCTGTTCAACCAAGTATGCCTGGTTCAATTTATGAGGATATTCCTGGAGATGTTACATCAGCCACAAGAAGTGATCGGTTTTTATTACCGATGATGCATTTAAGAATTAAACCTACCAATTGGTTTTATACGCATATTGCCTATACCCAAACCCTGAATCGACCCGATTTTAATTCCATATCACCGAATACTTGGGTTTATACTGGTTTTCCACCGTTTAGTTATATTTCAAGCAGGCCAGATTTAAGGGCGGAACATTGGACGAATTACGATGTGCAATTTACGGTTCATGGTTCGAAAATTGGACTATTTTCGGTAAGTGGATTTTATAAAACAGTACAGGATAAAATTTGGAGTAGAAGCTATAAGCGTATCAAAGGGGATCCAATAATTGAACCATTTCCGGATGCATCGTTGGTAAATGTTTCACAACCGGAGAATCATCAATATCCTATTTATTTAAAAGGTGTGGAAGTTGAATTACAGACGTCGTTTTGGTATTTGCCAAAACCGTTCAGTTATTTTACATTTTCGACCAATTATACTTATACCGATTCACAAACGCAAAATCCATTTAGTGACATAAGAAATATTATTCCTGCGGGAGGAGGAAGACCGGTTGCTACTCGTATAGATTCAACTACTACTGGTGTTATGCTTTTTCAACCCAAACATATTTTGAATTTATCGCTTGGTTACAATCGAAAGGGATTGAATATATGGTTATCATACCAGTACAATGGATTGATATACACATCACAAAGTCAACAACTTAAGGAGCTTGATAACATGAAAGAATTTTATAACCGATGGGATTTACAGATTTCTCAAAAACTTTCGGGGAAACTCAAAGGACTTGAAATTTTAGCCAACATAGCCAATCTGAGCAATTTTACCGAAACAGCCCGATTACTGGGCGACCCACGACCCACCTATATGGAAAAATATGGTTGGACAGCAGACTTAGGAATTCGATATAAATTTCAATAATAACAATTTATTTTTTAATAACCTTTTAATTACAAAAAATGAAAACAAAAATTACAATTACATTAACAGCTGTGCTCCTATTCTTTAGTCTCTTTTCCGAGGCACAGAGCGTATTGGTGGTTCAGCCGGGTACAGGGACACTTAACCAAGCCATTAAAACCTACGGTGGTACTCGAATTTATGAACTAAAAGCCGGTGAGTGGTATCAGTTAAATGCGATAATAGAAAATGTGGATTATCATCTCCAAATTATTGGACAAGAACCTGCTGTAAAAGGCGGAATGCCGGCAACCTTACAAACAGGACAGGATGCATCCAAAGCCGTGTTTTTTCAAATGTTTGATGCAAAAGGGGATATTACCCTTAAAAACATCTATATTGTAAATGCTGATTTGATGGGAACTTTTGGTAGCTTTTTATTATCGAACTCAAAAGACGAAGGCAGAACCATTATTGACAGATGTATTATTGACCCCATCTCTAATGCTAATGGAGTGGTCGTAAATGGAAAGAAATCAAAAACTTATTTTACTAATAACTTATGCAACCGACAAGGACACCAATTGAATCCGAATGATGGATTTATGTTTGTAACAGACAATGCTTCCGGGGCTGGTTTTGATACGCTTTTGGTTCAGAACAACACCTTTGTTTGTATGGGTACAGGTATGCATGGTGGTGCATTTAATAAGTATATCAATAATTATAGCAAATGGGATCACAACACCTTTGTCGTTCAAAAAAGTCAGATTGACTGGTCTAACTGGGAAAAAGAATATTATTGGACTAACAACCTTATGTTTGATATGCAAACACAACCTTGGAGTCCAACATGGGATCCTATGCCAGGTAATGATAAAGGTTTCCCAATATCATCTATGATTTATGCCGATACCATTCCAGGCGATATTTTACCATCACAAACCATTCAGTTTGTTGAATATAATATGCATTACCGGAATCCGAAATTCTATACCATGCTCAACGATCTTAACGTACAGGGAAAAAAAGATGGAAAAATAGCCATCAATTATATGCCATTAGTCTGGTCTTTAGACTCTATAAATAGATCGAGGGAAACAAAGATGTTTACCCAGCACGAATCATTTCCCTATTGGAGATATGGAAATACAACAACCAATATTGATCCACAATGGGCTGATGCACGTATTTACACCATGTCGAATACTTATGCAGACTGGACAAAAATTGCTACTCAAATTCATGCTATGGCTTATCCGTCAGGTAATTTTCCACCCGCTTCAGCTTGGCCTCAGTACTTTTGGGATCCTGATAACGATGCGTCTAACAATTTAACATGGCCATTATTTAATGGCGTTTATTCAAATCCTGCTATGTTAATAGGCTCTATCGAAGGATTGCCACTGGGTGATTTGAATTGGTATCCGGATGCAAAAGCATTGTGGACAAAAAATAAGACGCGAATTGATGCACACATGAAGGCTGCTATTGAATCGAAAATTACTATGTTAACCGGTGTGAATTCAATTAACTTATCGGATATTAAAACATCATGTTATCCAAATCCATTCACAAATGAATTAACTGTTTCATATACCGTAAAGAAACATGCCGATGTGAAATTGACAATTCTTACGTTGAATGGACAAACAGTTACCGATTTAGTGAATCATTCGAAATCAGCGGGTGAATATACAACCAAATGGAACGGAACAAATTTCGAAGGCGTTTCAATGCCAAACGGAGTTTATCTTTACCGACTTCAGATTGGAAATGAAGTTGCAAGTGCTCGTATTGTAAAAAATAAATAAGCCCAAACATGTATGAGAATTGACAATCGAGTCAATTCTCATACATGTTTCTGTTAAACTTAATCAAATTAAAATCACTTTTACTCCAATATTCTAATGAGAAACTCATTCCTGTTGGTTCTTTTTTTAGTACTTACTTTGTTTATCAATGTATCGGCAAAGAAGAATGCTAAAACCCCACAAAACTCTCAGTTTGAAAGTGGTTTTATCACACCGGCTGACTCCTTACAAACCAGTATCTATTGGTATTGGCTTTCGGATAATATTTCCGAAGATGGTGTAATAAAAGACTTATACTCGATGAAAAAAGCAGGAATCAACCGAGCTTTCGTTGGTAATATTGGGTTGAACGATGTACCTTACGGTAAAATAAAAATGCTGAGTGAAGAGTGGTGGCAAATAATTCATGCAGCACTCAAAACAGCAACAAAACTTAATATAGAAATCGGTATTTTCAACTCACCGGGCTGGAGTCAGTCTGGTGGTCCTTGGGTAAAAGCCGAGAATGCCATGCGTTACCTTACAAGTACTGAACTATTGGTAAAAGGACCAAAGAAATTTTCCCAAAAATTAGAGAACCCAATTAAACCATTTCAAGATGTAAAAGTAATTGCTTATCCTGCTCCCAAAGACTTCCAAGGTGTATTAAACGAAAAAAATGCATCCATTAGCTCATCGCCCAACGTGGAAGACCTATCCAGTTTATTTGATGAGAATAAATCAACAGGAGTTACCATGAACGAAGGTGAGGAACTAACTATTTACTTTCAGGCAAAAGAATCATTTACAGCCCGTAGCATAATCATTCAAACTTTAGAAATACCAATAACTGCAAGTGCCATTTTACAAGTAAAAGAAGAAAATGGAAACTATGTTACAGTAAAAGAATTTGAAATAATGCGTCAAAGGGAGGATTTGTCGGTGGGTTTTCTACCTTATGCCCCTGTCTATGTTTCTTTTCCAACTGTAATGGGCACTCAATTTAAATTAGTTGTTAAAAACAAACAAGCATCTGACTGGTGGATATCGCCCAAAAAGTCTCTAAGTGGATTAGCCGAAGTAAAACTGACATCCACCCCACGAGTTGATAGTTACGCCGAAAAAACGCTAGCAAAAATGCACCCATCTCCCTTGCCGCTTTGGAAAGAATACCAATGGGCAGCACAACTAGAAGTGGACGATAAAGCCACGGTGATTGATGGCTCAAAAGTAATTGACATTAGTAAAAACATGACTGTTGAGGGTACACTCAACTGGGATGTGCCTGCAGGCAATTGGATTATAATGCGAACATGTATGACGCCAACCGGAACTAAAAATAGCCCTGCATCGCCCGAATCAACGGGTTACGAAACTGACAAAATGAGCAAAAAGCACATCGAGAAACACTTTCAGGGTCATATTGGTGAAATTCTAAAACGGATTCCCGAAGGGGATAGAAAAACCTTTAAAGTGGTGGTTGCCGACAGTTACGAAACCGGAAGTCAAAACTTTACCGATGATTTTTTGGAATTATTCAGCCGAAAATACGGTTACGATGCATTACCATATCTTCCTGCATATCAAGGACTGGTGGTGAACAGCCAATTAGCTTCCGACCGTTTTCTATGGGATATGCGCCGCATGGTAGCTGATAAAGTGGCGTATGACTATGTGGGTGGTTTGCGCGATGTGAGTCATAAAAACGGATTGAGTATTTGGTTGGAAAATTACGGTCACTGGGGTTTTCCAAGTGAATTTTTGATGTATGGTGGTCAGTCTGACGAAATAGGCGGCGAATTCTGGAGCGAAGGAGAGTTGGGCAATATCGAATGCCGTGCTGCCACTTCCTGCGGTCATATTTACGGCAAAACTAAAATTTCAGCCGAGTCGTTTACCTGCGGTGGGAATGCTTTTGGTCGTTATCCGGCGACTATCAAGCAACGAGGCGACCGTTTTTTTGCCGAAGGAATTAACAATACCTTGCTTCATGTTTATATTTCGCAACCTTACGAAGATA
>JBMOHZ010000165.1:0-5842 GCA_049317585.1 Paludibacter sp. | reverse complement strand
GCCAATTCTTTGAACGACAACACAATATCATCAATAAACAGATTAAAATCGACCTGCGATACATTGGGTTTCATAAAACCAGATTCCAGTTTACGGAAATCCATAAGTTGGTTTACTAACCAGAGTAAGCGTTGCGCATTTTTAAAAATCAGTTCTAATTTTGGTCGCAACCACTCGGGCAATTCCACTTTCGACAGAATTTCATTCAAAGGGCCAATAATCAATGTGAGCGGAGTGCGTAATTCGTGCGAAAAGTTGGTGAAAAGGCGCACACGCATTTGGTGATTATCCTCCAAGTTTCGTTGTTCTATTTGCTTAATAGTAATATCTGTTTCGAGCTGTTGTTTATTCAGTATATAATAAATAAAACCACCCAAAATAGATATAATCAGCAATGTATAAATAAGATACGCCCACCATGTTTTCCAGGGTGGAGGCAAAATATGAATTTCAAACGATGCACCTTCTTCATTCCAAACACCATCGTTATTACAGGCTTTAACTTTAAAAGTATAAGTGCCAGGCGGTATATTGGTGTAAGTTGCCGAACGCTCGTTGATAACCGAATTCCAGTTTTTATCAAAGCCTTCGAGCATATATGAATACTGGTTTTTGTTGGGGAAAACATAATTCAAAGCCGCAAAATAAATGGTAAACGCCGCCTGATAATACTTCAATTCCACTTCTTTATCCGGAAAAACCGATTCGGTCGTCGAAGCATTGTCCGACACGTTATCTGCCCATACTTTAAATTTACTAATAACCACATTGGGAATAATGGGATTTTTTACAATGCGGTCTGAATTAAATAACACAAACGAATTAACTCCGCCAACAATAAACGAATTGTCGCTCAGGCGCATAGAGGCGTGTGTTACAGTTTCCTGAACCGGATAGCCATTGCTGTTTGTGTAATTATCAAACACTTTTTTTGTTGGATTGAATCGCGAAATTCCTTCGAGGGTTGAAATCCAAAGCGAACCGTCCACATCTTCCATTATGCCGCAAACTGCATCGTTTAGCAATCCGTTTTTATGATTAAATGTTTTAAATTTATCGGTTTTTTCGTTGAACAAACAAAGCCCTCCGCCGTAAGTCCCTACCCAAAGTTGTTTTTTCGAATCTCTGAAAATAGCACTAACATGACTGTTGCTGAGCGAATTGCTATCGGGAGTTGCCTGCAAATGTTGCAATTCTTTTGTTCGCAAATTATAGCGATATAATCCGTCCGAACGCGTTCCTACCCAAACCGTTTGTTCTTTATCCAGCAACACATCCTGCACATTTACAGGCATAAAAAGTTGTTTCGAACCTTTTATAGGGAAGCGTTTTTGGAACTGATTTGTAGCAGCATTAAACATCAAAAAAGGATCGTTTGTGCCCGTTGCTATCCAATAATTACCAGCAGCATCTTTTGTCATTGCTTTTACATAGCCGTAATTGAAGTTTGGAATGCTGCGTTCAATTTTTTTAGTTTGCAGGTTCAATACGTGTAAACCACCTGCATATATACTAACCCACAGTTTGTCATTGTCACGGTAAATAAATTTCACTTCGTTAAATGTTGAATTTACGCCCGTGTTAATCTCCAGATAACTATTGGTTTTCCGATTGTAAGTTATCAATCCATTATCGGTTCCCAACCAGATTATTCCACCAATTTCGGTAACTGAATTTATACAACCAATCTTTTCTTTGCCCGAAACAATGGGCGTAATCTGATTAAAATAATTGCTGTATTTACTGTAAAAATCGATGCCGCCATTCCAGCTTCCTACCCAAATACTACCGCTTTTATCCTTATAAAGTGTAATTACTTTTTCATCTTTTAATTGTCCGTTTCGGATATTGAGTTGCTGTGTAACTATCTTATTTTTAATATCATATATCAACAATCCTTTACGAGTAGCCAGCATCAAAAAGCCTGGTTTGTATTCCACCATATACCCTATTTGCTCGTGGTCGAACGAAAATCCATTTTTCATTTTCAGAGGAACTTGTTCGAAGGATTTAGTGGAAGGATTGAATTTTTTTAAACTATTCGACCACATACCAGCCCAAAGTGTGTGTTCTGAATCTTCGAAAAGTGTGTAAATGTAATCGTTGGCAGGTAAGGGATAATTACTTAATTTACTTGCATTTACATCATAAATAAAAAGTCCATCGCGTACCGAAGCAAAACAAATATTTCCATCAGCCCGCTGAATGAGCCAAATAATAGCATCGTTGGTGTAAATGTGTTTGAAATTGTCGGTATTTTTCTGATAAACATCTAATCCTTTGGTTGTTCCAATCCAGGTGTTATCCAATTTATCATTTAATATATGCTTTATTGCCAAACTCGAAAGGGATGATTTATCTTTTTCATCATGAAAATAACGTTTGAATTCCTCTGTTTTTGGGTCGAAATAATTCAATCCATGATGAGTGCCAATCCAAAATCCGCCAGTTTTGGTTTCGGCAATTGAAGTTACATCGCTACTGCTTATGCTGCTTTCGTCGGTGAGCGACGATCGATAAATTTTAAATGAAGTGCCGTCGTATCGGTTCAGTCCATCGCGCGTACAGAACCACATGTAGTTTTTGCTATCCTGCAAAATTCGAATAACCGTATTCTGCGAAAGTCCTTCTTTTACAGATAGATTGCTAAACTGAAAATTGTCGTCCTCTGCTGAAAAACAGTGGATTGCGACAAATAATAATGTAAGAGTTAGTATTCTCAAACGCATGTATCAGATTTTGTTGCGGAGTTTGAATGCAAATATATACAAAGATTTTTGTTTTTGAGTCAATTTCTGCTTCAGATTAAAATTATTGATACAATTATTCTTTTATTTGAAACAAAAATCGCATTCCATAGTCTGATATAACTCTAATTTTGTAATGTGATATTTTTAAAAATAAATTACTATGCAAACAAACACATCAAGCTTTTTCAAAGCGCTTATTTTCTTATTTTTTATTACGACTAATCTAAAAGCAGTACAACCTGAACTCGGTTGGGGTCCCGAAATTAAAACCGGATTAGAGCTATATGTTTCGCCTGCTGGGAATGATGATAACGATGGTTCAGCTCAGAAACCTTGGAAAACCATTGCCAAAGCACAATCGTATATTCGTGAATTGAATAAGGACAACAACTTACCTGAAAAAGGCATTACAGTATGGTTGCGTGCTGGTAGATACGAATTTGCAACAACGCTCGCTTTTGGTAAAGACGATAATGGAACTGCCGACAAACCAATTATTTATCGCGCTTACAACAACGAACAGGTTTCGCTATTTAACGGAAAAATGATTGACCCAAAAGCATGGAAAGCAATAGGAAAAGAAGCTGCTAAACGTGTGCATCCGGGGATTAAACCCGAAAAACTACGTGAATTGGATATTGCGGCATTGGGTGTAAAAAACGCATCTGTTTTTGCCGATAAATTTATCAACTGGACATTATTCGATTTTTTTGCCAACGATTTTCGTCAGCCAAACGCACAATGGCCGAACTTGGACGAAAGCATACGGGGAACAAACGAACCTGGTTGGACCACTTGTAACGGTTCAAAGGACATAGTTACATTTCATTATGGCATGGGTGGCAAACCAACCGACAAAGATGGCACAAATGAATTGGACTTGGATGGAACCAAACGAGCCGAACGCTGGAAAAACTCGTTGGCTGATGGTCATAAAATTTGGCTGAAAGGTTTTTGGCGCATTCCGTGGGAAGCATACACTACCAAAATTGCCGAAATTAATGCCTCTGAAAACTGGATAAAAATGGCTGTAAATGCGAATCAGGGCATGGGAAGCAAATATAGTCCGCCTGCTGACGCCGAAAATTCGTACCGTATAGGCGATGGAAAAGAAAAATGGTGCGCCGTAAATTTGCTCGACGAAATTGACCGTCCGGGCGAATGGGCATACGATTTTAAAGACAAGAAAATTTATTATTACCCTTCGAAAAACGCTAAAAAACTTACAACTTACATTGCCGACCGCAGCGAAGCAGTTGTTACAGTAAATGGCACATCGCATTTGCAGTTTATAGGCATCACAGTCGAAGGCAGTCAGGGCAATGGTTTCGACCTTAAAGGTGCTTCGAACATTACTATTGCTGGCTGTTTGATTCGCAATGTAGGTGCACACGGCATTAACGAAGATAACGGAAAAAACAACACTTTTCTGTCGAATAATATTACCGAAACAGGCGGCACAGGCATTACCATTCAAAACACAGGTAATCGCGCCAAACTGATTTCTTCTAACGACAAAGTGCTTAATAATCGCATTTTTAACACCGGCAAACTGACTTATTTATATGCCATTTTTGTAAAAAACAGTATCGGCATTACATTTGCCAACAACCTGATTCATGATATTCCGGCTGGTGGATTTAGTACGCTGTTGATAAATGATTGTATTTTCGAATACAACGAAATTCACAATGTCGCGCTTAAAGTATCGGATATGGGAGCTTATTATGGCTACGGAGGCTGGACGTGTTATGGAAACGAAATACGATATAACTTGGTGCATCATTTGAACCGTGCTAACGGATTGTATTCAGATGATGGAACAAGTGGAAAAACATTTTACAATAATATCGTTCAGGGTGCCATAAAACCTTTCCTTTTTGGGGGCGGACATCACAATGTAGGGCGAAATAACCTGATAATTGAATGCGAATCGAGCGGTTCGATTGACGACCGTGGAATTGCCCGTAAATATTGGATTTCGAACAATTATGGCAAAGCCATACGCGACATGAAACCAAACGATGAGCCTTGGAAAAGTTACGGTGAAGCCTTGATGAAAAAATACAATTATCCCACAACCGATTCGCTATGGAAAACAAAACTGGATACACTATGGCATCCCGAATATCCGAATGGCAGTAAGTTGTACGACAATGTGGAAGTACACGGAAAAGGATTTAGTATGCCAAAAAAAGGCACAACTTCCATCTACGACAATATATCCATTAAATCCATCGAAGAAGCAGGTTTCAAAGATTACAAAAACATGGATGTTCGTACCGATAATCAACAGATTTTGAGCAAATTCCCAACTCTTAACGAGGTTTACGAAAAGGTAGGAATCAAAACAGATGCTTATCGAATCCGAACTGTAACCCGCGCCGAATCCGGCGGACTCGAAAACCGCAGCGCTGCCGGAAATAAAGCGTACGAGGATGCTGTGAATAGGTGAAAAACAAAAAATCCTGTTGAAATCTAATCTTTCAGCAGGATTTTTTTGTAAAGCAATTATTGAACTATTCTCCGATATTTCTCAACCGAATATCCCATACCTTTTTCGCCAAAATAAGTTGGCGCAACGTAAATAAACGCATTTGGTTTGTACATTGTAGCGCAGGCAGGTTTAGTTTGTTTTAGTTTATTGAAAGCGTTCCAGGCTTTGTCGTAAGTTTTTATGCTTTTTTGCAATGCTTTTTTGTTATAAATTCCTGTTTTATCTCCTTCGAAACCCAATGCCATGACCTGCCAACCAGCGGCAATAATACGGTGCAAATACAATCCATACAAGGAAGAAACACGGATATAAGCATCATCCTGTGGTTGGTTCGATTTTACTTGTTTGCTGAGTTTTACAACGCTCTCCCAAATTAACGCCGATTCCTGTTTTTCGGCGACGGCTTTTTGCAAAACACCTTTTTGATAGAAATCGGTAAACATTTCATAAAGAAGACCTTCGGAAGGATATTTTTTAGCTTCAGCAGGATCGTAAGGCTCAATGCCAGCCAGAAATTCATCACGCATCCAGAATGCCCAGTCGGGTTTTATTTCCAAATCGCGCGACATGTGACCACGCAGAACAGCTTTGGCAG
>JBMOHZ010000164.1:0-5852 GCA_049317585.1 Paludibacter sp. | reverse complement strand
AGGAAATGGTCAGGGGATAAAATTGATTCAAGCGCAATTGGACTTTTATAACCAAAATAACAATCATAAAATCACCCAAACATTTACCGATATGGAAGATGAAAATGGCATAGCTTTAGGCACAAAGGTAGAACTATTTATTCCGAATGCGTATGTCTTTGAATAAAAAAAACAACAGACGACGGACAACAGACAACAGATGTGATGATATGCCAATAAGATAATGTGATGATAATGTGATGTAATGATGAGAAGATAATATGAAGATAAAAGAAATTAAATAACGCGAAGCTCTTAACGTGCGAAGCACCTAATAACGCGAAGCTAATAACGGCGAACTTGCCTGCGGCAGGCAGTGCCCAAAAAACAATAAAAAAGAATGTTTACAAACAAAACCGTACTAATCGTCGACGACGAAGAAAAATCGCGCTTGTATTTAGCCGAACTCACACACGAGCTTTTTCCTGAACTTACACTTCAGTTTGCCGCTTCGCCTTTCGAAGCATTGTTTATTCTCGAAAAGCAAAAAGATGATTTGATATTTTTGGATGTAGAAATGCCCGGAATGTCAGGTCTGGAAATGCTCACACAACTGCGCAAAAAAATTGTAAATACGCCTGTTGTATTTGTGTCGGCCTACAAGCGTGCTGAATTTATTCAAAAGGCCTTGCGACTGAATGCAATTGATTACATTGATAAACCTGTTGACCCCGACGAGTTACGCTTGGCAATTGAAAAAGCATTTACAAGCAAAGTAGAAACCTTAGTAACTACTTCAAATATTCAAAAACTAAGTCTGCAAACAGCGAATGGCGAAATGATTTTTGAACCTAATGAGATAATGTATTTTGAGTCGAACAAACGTGATTCGATTGCTCATTTTGTAAATGGATTTATAGAGGTTACTGTGCGAAGTAATTTGAAAAATTTAGAAAAAAAATTGCCTGAAAACACCTTTTTACGGGTAAGTCGTCAGGCAATTATTAATAAACGATTTGTGAAATTTATTTCGCAAAGCAATAATACAATTACCTTGGCCGATGGTTTCAAAAAATGTATTATTGAACGCGTATTTCCAGAAGTTTTTAGAAACCAAAAGCTTATTTGAAGATAAACAATCAAAAAACTGAATTTGGTCTTTAGCGTTTTTCAATAGCTTTGAGCAATGCAAAACCACCAAAAATTTGCAACAACATGCCTGGTACACCAATACGGAAATCCTGAATAGCTACCGTAAAGTCGCGAACCAATGCCCACTCAAGCATGGTGCCTGCAAATTGATAAACCAAAACTGCTAATACCAAATTAACCAACGTTACAGCATTGCTGCGGCGTGCTAAATAAGCTGCTGTACCTGCCAAAAGTACCGATTTAATAAGTATAGCTGGTAAAACAGCCATTGGTGGCATTCCAAAAAGTAAGTGATTAATTACTGGCGAGAGAATAGCGGTAAGTAAACCTACTTTTAAACCGTATTTGTAAGCTGCAATAAGTGTAAAAAAGTAAATTGGTAAAAAGATAAAACCGCCTTGTGGAACAAAATGAGCCACTTGAGGTAAAATAATATTGCCCACAACAAAAATGGTGGCAAATAAATAGGTTTTAATACTAGCAAAATTGTAATTGTAAAGTTTTACTGTTGCGTTCATGGCATATTGATTAAGTGAAAATTTCTGTTTCTATTTTGATTTGCAAATCTATATAATTTTTTGATAAACTACTAACTTTCCCATCCTTTTTTATGTAAAATAAGTCCTTTTATGTGTTTTTGTTAGAATTATTGCCTGTTTTGGAATCGTTTTTTTATTTTTTAACCGCTTAAGCTGAACCAAACAAGCAAAAATGATGTACTTTTGTATGATTTTTCCCAAAAACTGCACTTTTACTAACGACTACATTTCATGAACAAAAACAGTATCGCCAAATTCACTCCGCATATTATTGCAATTCTGTTATTTACATTTATCTCTTTTGCGTATTTCACACCTGTAATTGAGGGCAAACAACTCCTAGGACACGATTCGGAAAGTTGGATGTGTATGGCCAAAGAAACCATGGACTACAACAATTCCAATTCGGATGTTACGCTCTGGTCCAATTCCATGTTTGGTGGCATGCCTACTTATCAAATTTCGATGACTCAACCGTATAATTTTATAAAATATGTTGAGATGGTGATTATGTTTTATCCCGCCACCGTTTACAATCTAATGCTTTACTTAATAGGCTTTTATATATTGTTGTTGGCTTTTAGAGTAAAACCATGGTTGGCAATTGTGGGCGCAATTGCTTTTTCGTTTGCTTCGTACAACTTTATAATTATACTTGCCGGACATAATTCAAAAGCAATAACTATAGCTTATATGGCTCCGCTTATTGGTGGTGTTTATATGGCTTTCCGCGACCGAAAAATTGTTGGGGCGCTCGTTACTACCTTATTTTTAAGCTTGGCAATCAGAGCGAATCACGTTCAGATTTTGTATTATACATTAATCGTATTGTTATTTTTTGCAGTTGTTGAATTTGTTTATAGCCTACGGGATAAACAATTAAAATCGTTCTTTCAATCAGCTGGATTGTTGGTCGCAGCTGCGGCTATTGCGTTGGGAATGAATGCCACTTCGCTTTTAACTACTTATGAATATGGCGAGTACACTATGCGAGGCAAGTCCAATGGTCTGTCTTCCGATAAGCAAAACTCACAACAAGGTTTAAATAAAGACTATATTACCAATTGGAGTTATGGAAAAGCGGAAACTATGACTTTGCTTATACCAAATTTCAATGGAGGTGCAAGCGGTGGCACACTTGGTACAGATACCAAAACAGCCGAAAAAATTAAAAGCTACAATGTGCCCGATGTTGAAAAAGTTATGAAGGACTTTCAATTGCCACTTTATTGGGGTGATCAGCCAGGCACTTCGGGACCAGTATATTTGGGTGCAATTATTATTTTCCTGTTTGTTCTCGGATTTTTTGTAGTCGAAAAACGTATTTTGTGGTGGTTGCTGCCCATGATTTTACTCACATTATTCCTTTCGTGGGGTAAAAACCTGATGTGGCTTACCGATATTTTTATTGATTATGTACCCATGTACAATAAATTCCGAACTGTTTCAATGACACTCGTTGCCACAGGTTTTGGTATTACATTAATGGCATTGCTAGCATTAAAAGAAGTATTAACAGCCGAAAATGTGAAAGAAAAATTGCTTCGACCTGTACTTATTAGCGCCGGAATTACTGCAGGCGTTGCATTAATATTTGCACTCGTACCTTCGTTAGCTGGTAGTTTTACATCGGCTGCCGACGCACAATTTAGTGGCGATTATGCATTTTTGAAAGAAACCCTCCCACTCGACCGCGAAGCTATGTTACGCTCAGATGCTTGGCGCTCAGTTGGTTTTATATTGGCAGCAGCTCTTTTGCTTTGGCTATTTATTAAAAACACATTAAAAACTAATACCGTAATTGTTCTTTTTGGCATTTTGTTTTTAGCCGATTTAGTTCCAGTTGCTAAACGTTACTTAAACGATAGTAGTTTTGAACGTAAACGCCGTTTGGAAACACTTATTGAACCTTCGGCTGCCGACAATATGATTTTGCAGGACAAATCGCAGTATCGCGTGCTGGATGCATCGGTCAACATTTTTAATGACTCAAAACCATCGTATTTTCATAAAAATATTGGTGGATATCATGCTGCCAAATTACGTCGTTATCAGGAATTGATCAACATGCAAATTGAAGGCGAGATAGGTCAACTATTTGGAGCATTTGGACGAGCTAAAACTTTTGATCAAATAGCGCCAACATTAGATTCGCTCGGAGTACTGAACATGCTTAATATGAAGTATGTAATTTACAATAAAGATGCTGCTCCACTAGTAAATCCGTATTGCAATGGCAATGCTTGGTTTGTTAAAAACGTACGTTTAGCCGCTGATGCCAACGAAGAAATGAAATTGGTAGGCGAAATCAACACTAAAAATGAAGTGGTTGTTGACAACCAGTTTGCTTCGCAAGTTCCAACTACAATGGTAGCCGACAGTACTGCCAAAATTGCATTAAAATCGTATAAACCAAATCATTTGGTATATATATTCAGTTCCAATACCGATCAGTTGGCTGTGTTTTCCGAAATTTATTATGATAAAGGTTGGAATGCTTATATAAATGGTGAAAAAGTACCGTATTTCAGAGCAAATTATTTGTTACGTGCTATGCCTCTCAAAAAAGGCACTTATGAACTAGAATTCAAATTTGAACCAATGTCGTATAAAGTTGGAAATATTATTGCATTAAGTTCATCAATAATAATGATACTTGGTTTTTTACTCGTTGGATTTTTATCAATCAAAAAAAAGGTTTAAGTTTTCTTATTTAGATCCTGTTTCTTGAATCTTGGTTCTTTGTTCTATAAATGAAAAATGAAAAAAATTAAAAATATAAATTTCGGTTCAACTATCAGCATGTCGCTGGTATTGTTTTTAATTGGTTTAGTAAGTTTATTGCTCTTTGTAGCGAACGATATGAGCGTGTATGTCAAAGAGAATATCAATCTTTCCATTATTCTGGACGACGATGCAGAAAAAGCGGATGTTAGCCGTATTGACAACTTTCTGAAAGCTGCTTCGTACGCCAAAGAGGTAGATTATTTATCCAAAGAAGCTGCACTTAAAGAACATATTGCGGCATTGGGCGATAATCCTCAGGATTTTTTGGGCTTTAACCCATTAAAAGCTTCGCTCGAAGTAAAACTAAATGCCGAGTATGCAAACCCGGATAGCGTAAAAATAATTGAGTCCAAATTAAAAGCATTTCAAGGCATTGAACGAATAGCATATCAAAAAGATTTAATTGGTTTGGTAAATGATAATGTGCGAAAAATCAGCCTAGTATTGCTTGGGCTGGCATTGGTTTTATTAATAGTAGCTATTGCACTTATTAATAACACCATTCGATTAGCGGTTTATTCAAATCGTTTTTTGATAAACACCATGCAAATGGTTGGCGCAACGAATTGGTTTATTCGTAAACCCTATTTACGCCATTCGGTAATTAACGGTGCAGTGTCGGCATTGCTAGCCTTACTATTATTGGCCGTGGTGGTGTATTACATCATGTTCGAATTTGGCTTGTCAAATTTGGCTTTCAATATTCAATCTGGTGTTTGGGTTAGCTTAATCGTATTGCTTTCGGGCATGTTACTTATGGCAGTTTCTACTTATTTATCAATAGGTAGATACCTGAAAATGAACACAAATGATATGTACTTAAACTAATTAATAATTAATAATTAAAAATTAACAGTTAATACATTTTGATATAATACAATAAAATACTGATAAAAAACTTCTTAAGCTCCTTTAGGGGTTTGGGGTAATAATTTTTAAAATGGAAAATAATAAACAATTACGTCTCGGAAAAATAAACCTTGTACTTTTGGCAGTTGGTTTTGCAATTATTGTATTGGGTTTTATACTCATGACAGGTACTTCAACTAATGTGGAGTTCAACCCTGATATTTTCAGTACGCGCCGTATTACCGTAGGACCAATGATCTCGTTTTTCGGTTTCATTTTTCTAGTTTTTGCTATACTTTATAAACCCAAAAGCAAATGAGTATTTTCGAAAGCATTGTAATTGCTATTGTCGAAGGAATTACGGAGTTTCTGCCCGTGTCATCAACTGGGCACATGATTATTGCTCAAAGTTTATTGGGCATGGAAAGTACCGAATTTGTAAAAGCCTTTACGGTAAATATACAGTTTGGCGCTATTTTATCAGTCATTGTGCTGTATTGGAAACGTTTTTTTCAAACACTCGATTTTTATATAAAACTGCTAATT
>JBMOHZ010000163.1:0-5877 GCA_049317585.1 Paludibacter sp. | reverse complement strand
TACTGTGCCTATTGTGGTTAAATTTTTTACAGAATTTTATATCACCATGTGCCCTGCTGTGCCTATTGTGGTTCAAATTCTTTGCAAAGTTTATTTTAGTAAAGTAGAACTAAATATATTTTCAGAAAAGGATAACAAAATTTGAACAGATCAATGTACCGTAACTACCCCTGAAACCTTTATTGCATATAGTTTTTATTACCATTGGGTAGTTTTTCAATATTTAAGAATTTAATTATTTCATCCGTAAATAGTATTGCTCCATTAGCTTGTAAATGTCCTTCATCAAAAAAGTATGCTTTGTCCTTGTATTTAGCGTTTGATAAATCATAAATGAAGTAACCCACATCCTTATTTGTTAACTGCCTTATTCTATTTTCAAAGATAAAATTGTACTGTTTAAAATTTGGAGAAAATATCAGGTATAGTTTTATGCCATTACTATGACATAAATCCTGGAATTTCATAAATGCATTGATTTTATTTTTTAATTCATTTTCGATTAAATAGATTTGATTACTTGAATCATAATTATAAATTCTGTTCTCTCTTGGAAATGAGATGGGCATCGAACCACATTCGGTTATTGAATCCAGCACTGTAAATTGTTTTTTCCGAAAAACAAAATTTGCTTTATTTACCCTGGATAAGCACAATATTTTCGACAGATAATTCTTTTCTCCACGGGCTATCAATTCGTCGTTTATGTAATTGTACTTTACCAATGGATAAAGAACTTCAAGCCTGAATTTATTTGATTCGCTTGGCGAAAATTCAAAAGGGTCGTCAATAGCTAACAAAACAGTTTTTGGTTTTTGATTAAACTTAATAAGCGACCTTAATAAAAACTCATGGAATTCGATATCGGAACCAAGATACGACAGATTATAACATGTTTGTCCAATTCCTTTTTCTAATTGGTTTGCAATAATATTTCTTGCGCCTCTCGAAGAACCAATTACAATACAATCTTTATTAATTTTCCCTTTAATTACTTGTTCAAGCCTCGTATCGGTCTTTCTGTTTGGCGCAATATAAATAAAAACATAAAATATCTTATCAAAAATCAGGAAGGCAATAACAAAAATGAGCAGATTGAATAGGAATTTTTTCATGTTAGAATTGAAAGTAAATGAATACTTGATCCTTGCCGGTAAAGATGAATAATGTTGAAATTATTCCAAAATAAAAACCCCACCTTATCGGCTTTGGCCAATTATTTCCAAACAAAGCAATTGCATATTGATGTTCTCTGCCCAACCATTCGACGATAATAAAGAATATTAATACAAATGATAGTAAAATTGAATCTTTCCCTCCGCCAAAGTCAGGAATAGTAAGTATAGATTTGGAAAATATCTCGGAGATGTAAGTAAAAGCATGAGTAACATTGGCAGCCCTAAAGAAAATCCAGGCAAATACTGTTAAGCTAAACGTAATTAAAATGGCACCAAGTTCTTTAATTGTCGGCAGATATTTACCTTTCGCCACAATATCAAGGTTGTTTCTGTTTGTATTGAATACTATCGAAGGCATAATATATAAAGCATTCAGAAAACCCCAGACAATAAAAGTCCAATTGGCACCGTGCCAAAAACCACTAACCAGAAAAATGATAAAAGTATTCCTGATCTTCATCCACATTCCACCTTTACTGCCGCCTAAAGGAATGTAGAGATAATCTTTAAACCAGGAGGATAACGAAATGTGCCAACGTCTCCAAAATTCAGCAATGTCGCGCGAGAAATATGGAAAAGCAAAGTTTCTTAAAAGGCTTATTCCAAATAGCCGGGCTGTACCAATTGCAATATCAGAGTATCCTGAAAAATCGCAATAAATCTGAAAAGTAAAAAACAATGCACCTACAACAAGTGTGCTTCCGGAATAATCAGCTGAATTATTAAAGATTGTATTTGCATATTCTGCACAGTTATCAGCTATGACAATTTTCTTGAATAAACCCCACAATATTTGTCGCAATCCATCAACAGCTTTTGAATAATCAAATTCCCTTTTTTTAAGAATTTGCGGTAAAAGATGCGTTGCTCGTTCGATTGGTCCAGCCACAAGTAAAGGGAAAAAGCTGACAAATACAGAATAGTCAATAAAATTTCTTTCAGGTTTTATCCGGTTATTATAGAGATCGAGAACATAAGATAAACCATGAAAAGTATAAAATGAAATACCAACGGGTAATATTACTTGTAGCGAGCCTAAATTTGCTTTCAGTCCTAAAAGTGACAAACCATCGGCAAACGAAGCAGCAAAAAAGTTATAGTATTTAAAAACGCCAAGAAAACCTAAGTTAACACCAATACTTAGCCACAACCAAAACAATTTCTTTCGCTGATTTTTAGCTTCGTGGATTTTAATGCCTGTAAAATAGTCTAATAAGGTTGAGAAAATTAGTAAAAACATAAAACGCCAGTCCCAACAGGCATAAAAAAAATAGCTCGAAATGAGTAATAAAATATTTTGAAGTCTTAAATTTTCTTTTGTTGCAAACCAATAAAGGATAAAAACAACCGGTAGGAATATTGCAAAATTTAAAGAATTAAAAAGCATATTTTCTGATTATTTTGTCAATATTTTATTGTTTTCATTTGTCCAGTTAACATTACTGATAAAGAATAAGTAAATATCAAATTGATGTTTATTACAATGCTTCAAAAATAGGCATTTTATTACAATGTTAAATATTTTTAGCTATAAAATTAACGCTGATGCCCACACTGAACCGTATTTGCAATGCCGCCCGAACCTTCGTACAATTTACAATTGTCGGCAGAATACTTAACTGACGAAACATAATGTTGTTGTATCGCCTTACGAATTCAATAATATTCAAAGCGGTATTGCAAATGCAGCTTAGCACGGAAAGCAGTTCAATTATTGACGCTGACAGGTGCTGCGCACGCTGTCAGGTCTTGTCCCGATGAACCTCAGCTCAGCCGGCATCGGTAATGCCGCTGAAGCGGGACTATGTGACCTACTGTGCCTATTGTGGTTAAATTTTTTACAGAATTTTATATCACCATGTGCCCTACTGTGCCTAATGTGGTTAAAATTCTTTGCAGGATTTATTTTAGTAAAAAAGAATCAATGTAAGTGTAAACAACATTCCCACAAGCATCATTATGGTAAGCATACATCCCCTTGTTGTACGAGAATACACGCGGTTGTAAGCTGCTTTTTTTGGGTTTGTTATCCATCCGTAACCTCTGGGCGCTTTTAATCCCAACGAATTCTGTACAGCCCGCTTTACCGAAGTTCTTGCTGCAATCCGCTTATTTAGCGAAGGAGTTCTGAATCCAAATTTCATTGTTTTACAAAATAGGGAAATGATAAAGTACGGGTATTAACAACACAAAACCGGTATCCCTTCAGGATTAAGAATAACATTATCCTTGTCCATTTCGCCGATATGAATGTTGTCGGGGGCCACTTTTGCTACAATGGCAACCAATTCGGGTTTGTTTTCTTTAATATAGTTTAAGGTTTGCCTCGAATATCCAACCGAATAAACAAGTTGCTCTTCTTCGATTATTTCATACGGCCATTGGTGCGATTCCATGTATTTAATACTCAGATCGAGGTTGGTTTTCAGCGTATCTTCGAGTACAGGGCTGATGTAAATAACATACATTCTAATCAAACCATTTTCGGATAGTAAAGTATGTGCGATCTCCAATTTCCGGGAATAATCGGTGTGTTTATCAATAGGGATAAGTACATTCGAAAATCCGTTTTCGGGCCAGATGGAATTATCCTGAACAACCAATGAAGGAACAGGAAGCGCCTGGACAACTTTTAAAATATTGGAACCAAAAAGGTTTTGTTTCAATCCTTTTTTGCCATGTGTGCCAATAATTACCAGCGATGCTTTGCTTTTAATTACTGCCGCCGAGATTTGCGAAAAGAAATTGCCAAAAGCAAACAGGGAGGTACACTTTAATCCCATCGCAGTAAGTTCGGAAAGATAAACTTCCATTTTTTTGTTTTTTATGGCAATCTGTTCTTCATCCCGGCTCTTGTGGATGTGTATCAAAACAATTTCCAGATCTTTTTGCAAAGCAATTTGCCCCGAAAACAACAAGGCATTGGTTGTAGTCTCAGTAAAATCAATAAGTACAGCAACTTTTTTCATTTAATTGTATGTTTAGAATGTTCGATTAATAAATAGTCTGTTATTCATCTGATGAAACCTTTGTAATCTAAAATGATGTCAAAGATATTTAAAATCACTTTTATTGGTTAAAACAAAGTTGCAATGATAATTGTTTTGAGTTTTTGGATAAAAAAAAGCCACACAAACTTGTAAATGCATGGCTTTTATTATGAGATGGTGTAACTGCTATTGCACAATTACCGAGGAATAGGCGCAGGAATATGTTGCAAAAAAGCCCACACCTCCATTGCTGATATTTCCCTGAACATTTGCCGGTGGACCACTAAAAAGTGGTGTCTGATAGCTGATTTCGGTTTGTACCTGCATTACAAAATCGGTGTATTCTTTAGTTATCCTCGAAACTTTAAGCGTTACTTTGTCGCCGGGTACAAGTTTCTGGTCGGCACGTTCCTGATTAAGATAACCCGCGCCAACACCATTGGTGTAATTGCCGTTGTAAAGCACATCATCAGTTACAAATATTTCATTTATCGAATCGGTTACCAAAGTATCGTTCCGGTAAACCTCAAACATATAAAAATCTTCCGTTGGCGGGTCGAGTACATAAATTTTTACTTCCCAAAAACCTTCTTTGCCCCAGTCGGGGTTAAATTTCAATGCAATCGAATCAATCGGATTGACTGGAAATAGTTTGCTTGTAGCTAAATATTCGGTGTATCCGCCAATTTTCTCCTTTAAGGTGATATGGGTCTCATAAGTTTTATCAAATTTACCATAAACACCAGGTTCGGTAAGATAAATCCCCGAACCAGCAGGCGTTTCGGTAAGCGGAAATTCTTCATCTTCACCCGAAATAATAACCGAAGCTTCCGAAACTGGTTCGGGTGCCACATTATCGAAGTAATCGGAAGTTTTGGTAAGTTTAATACAATGTACGGTGGTGTCGGATGTAAGTGCACCTTCCACCACAAGCCGCGCGTATTTCTGACTATCAAGATTAATGTCAATTCGTTCGGTGCAGGATGCTGCTGCAATACTCATGAAAAGGATTATGATAAGATTATTGAATTTCATAATTATACTTTTTAAAAATGGAAGTTATAAGTAATACTTGGGATAATCGAAAACAGGTAGGTTTTTTCGGCATAGGTTTTATTGGAATCTTCGCTGTCCTGCACAAAGTTTATTGCCCAGGCATTTTTGCGGGCGTAAGCATTATAAACCGAAAAGTTCCATTCACCGTAAAACTTCTTACCATCTCTTTCTTTTCCGCGTAAAGTAGCCGAAATATCGAGGCGATGATAATCGGGCATGCGGTACTGGTTTCGGTCGGAATAAATAGGTACAATTTTGTTTCCATAAATCGCGCGACCGGTTGGGAAAGTTACCGGTGAACCTGTCGAATAAACCCAGTTTGCACCTATTGTTAAACGTTGGCTGATGTCGTAATTTAAAACTACCGAAATATCATTTGGTTTGTCGTACGGGGCCGGATATGGATTTCCATCATTAATTTCTTTTATTTGTCGTTCAGCTTTCGAAAGCGTGTAACTTATCCAGCCAGTAACCGGTCCTTTTGTAAGCCTGACCATAAATTCCAGGCCGTACGACCAGGATTCTCCAAACCGCAATTCGCCTTCCAGTTCTTTATTGAGCAACAATTGGGCATGATCTTTAAAATCAATCGAATTGCGCATGTATTTGTAATAACCCTCCACAGAAGTTTCAATTTTGTTGTCGGAAAAATT
>JBMOHZ010000162.1:0-5923 GCA_049317585.1 Paludibacter sp. | reverse complement strand
CGAACTTCTTAAAACAATTACAAGTCAGGAAAAGGAAATTGAAAAGTTGGAAGTTAAAATCAAAAAGCTGAAAACTAAAAAAGCTCCCAAAGCTGAAAAATAATAAAACGTATAAAAAAAAAGGCTTCAGAAAATTCTGAAGCCTTTTTTTTACCAAATTAATGCCACTTTAAAAGTCATCATTTCGGGTAAATCTTTTATAAAATCCGAATTTGTTACAAATATCCGCAATTTTCCTTTTTCGTATTCATAATCCACTGTTCGTGTCCATCTAAAACCATTTTCATCTTCCAAATGTCGAACATAAGGTAGTGGCTGCGAAGCATAATCAAATGTGATGTAGGTATTTACAACACCACTGCTATAAACATAAGTCGAAATTTCGGGCATATCAAATGAGCAGGAATAATAACGGTTAAGTCCTTTACTGTCTGTATTTTCAACCCAATCTGTTTGATTCACTACCAAATTAATGGTTTTAATGTTGGTTTGATTATCATTTGTGTCGATGCAAGATACAGCTAATAAGCTGATTGCTAATAAATAAAATAATTTTTTCATGATTTTGTGTTTTTAAATGGATACTAAAATTTGTAATTTTAAGTGTGTTTGCAATTATTGTGCCCGAAATCAATTTTATGTAGAAACGATTATCTAAATAATAGTTAAATCTTCAAAGCGCGTTAAACTATCAACTTTGTGTATTGTCAGATACAGTACAAACAATTAATTTATAATTATTTACAATTTTAAAATCAAGCTTTATGAAAAACAAATTATTAATTGCAACAGTAGTGTTTGCTATGGGTACAATGTATATAAATGCCCAAATGCACGAAGGAAAACGTGAAGATGGCGAACACAAAAGAGTAACACCTGAAATGCGCGCCGATAAAATGGCCGAACATTTACAATTAAGTATTTCGGAAAAAGCAAAGGTGCTTGAGCTTTTTAAACAAGAAGAAGTAAAAATGCTCGCACTCAAAGAAGAGGTTAAAAAATTAAAGGAAAAAAGTGAAGTAGTTGGCAAAGAGCAAAAGGAAAAATTCGAAGCATTACGCAAAACTCATGACACTGAATTAGAAAAAATAATCGGTAAGGAAAAGATGGAAAAAATGCATGCTGAACACGCCCAAGGTATTCAAAAAATGCGCAAAATGGAGGAAATGCATAAGCAAATGCATAAACGTATGGATGGTCAAATGAGTAATCATCAACAAGGAATGGGTCCAAAGCCTGAAAAAATGAAGAATATGAAGGCTGTTTTTGCTCCCGAAAAACGTGCTGAGCGTATGCAAGCTGAACTTGGATTGACCGATGCTGAAAAAGAATCGCTAACAAAACTTTTTGTTGATCAAGAAAAAAAGATAGCCCAGGAACGTAAACAGAAGTTTGAAGAAATGAAAAATGCAAATGATGCAGCGGTCGAAAAAATTATTGGTAAAGAAAAGATGGCTAAATTTATTGAAATTAGAAAACAACAGGTAGAAAAGGTTAAGAAACATCGTAATGCATAGTAGCTTGGTGTAAAGTGTTTGTTTAGTGCAATTTAAAACTAAAAAGACTTTTCAGAAATAATCTGAAAAGTCTTTTTTTTATATTATAACTTGTAACTGATTACTCCTAACTATCAATACTTATTATAAAACTGCTTTATGTAACTAAATGCTTGTGAGTAAATTGGTTTTGTGAATTCTACAAAAAGTGTTTGTTGTGATGGTGGCAGTTGTGGGTTTTGATCGCATTGTTTTTTTTGTTCAGCAGTAAGCGCACGATCATCGCCATTAAATGTTGACCAGGTTGTGTACCAAACATATTCGCCACTAAAATTGCGTTGTTCTATCAGTCGGTTTTGTTGGTCGAAAACGCGAACACTCAATATGCCACCCGATTTAATTTCGCGGCGAAATGAGTTCAATTTTGCAGTTACGGTATTATACACATTTACTTTTTTTCCATTTATAGTAGCTGTGCCTACAATTACACTATCGCGTTTTAAATCAATTGTTTTTTTCGAATCGTACACATTTCCAATAGAAAAATCTTCGAAGTTTAAAACCAAGTATTGGTGTGGGCGAACTTCAGAATTATTACCAGATTGGTCGTAATTGTAAAATTGAATCATACGTTTTTCAAGCACTCTGCTTAATTCAGATAATAAATTAGTACTGAAAAAATCGGCTGAATATTGATATTTCATACCAGTTACAGGTTTTTCGAATAAAACGCGTAGTGTGCCTTGATAACGAGCTTCTTCAATAAGCTTCAAGGCATCCTGATAGCCATATACATAATTATTAGAGCGTTGGAATAGCTGCATGGCGTTACGGGCATCGAAAATTGTTCCAGCATTTAAAGCTTTCATTCCCATTTCGTAAACCTGTCCTGCAGCCACTTTACGTGCTTCCGATAGTTCAGCTGGAAAATCAATTGGTTTGGGTATAACACGATTAGCTGCCGGACAGCGATATATGTTATCGGCCAATTGATTTATTCTTTCGTAGTGATAAACTACATTCTCGTAGTTGTTGGGTGTGTTTTCGAGTTTAGCTTTTTCTATCTCACGTTTAGCCATTTCAAGTGCCAACGGATAGGTTTTTGTCAAAACAAATTCAGCTTTTTCGCTATTTGGCGATGATTTTAATCGATCCACTGCATCGAATGCAGCTTTGTAATAGTCGCCTTTTTTGTATGCTCTATAGCCCGACGAACAAGAAGTTGCAATAATCACTGCAATAATTGCAATTGTAAAATGTAGTTGTTTCATAATTATTAATTATTAATTGTCAATTATTAATTAGTTTACATTCTCTCTGGCACTTCTATTCCTAATAAATTCATTCCCAACTGAATAACTTTTGCTATAGAAGCCGAAAGTTGTAAACGGAATTTTTTCAATTCTTCATTTTCTTCTTTTAAAATAGAGAAGTCGTGGTAAAACTGATTAAATTCTTTTACCAATTCGTATTCGTAATTAGCTATTAATGCCGGACTAAATTCATCACCAGCTTGTATTACTACTGCAGGAAATTCGGCTAATAACTGAATTAAATAACCCTCTTTTTCCGATATTGCAAGCGTGCTATCAATTACTGTTCCAAAATTTATGCCCTGATCGGCTGCTTTGCGCAATACCGATTTGATACGTGCATGGGTATATTGTATAAATGGACCTGTATTACCATTAAAATCAATAGATTCAGCCGGATTAAATGTCATATTTTTATGAGGGTCTACTTTCAGAATAAAATATTTCAACGCACCCAAACCTACCATGCGCGATATGTTTGTAATTTCATCGGCAGTACAATTTTCAAGCTTTCCGAGTTCAAGCGACGTTTCGTGAGCTGTTTGTATCATTTCGGCCATAAGGTCGTCGGCATCAACTACCGTTCCTTCACGACTTTTCATTTTACCTTCGGGTAGTTCCACCATGCCATACGAAAAGTGAACCAAATCCTTGCCCCAAGCATAACCCAATTTGTCCAGTAATATTGATAAAACCTGAAAATGATAATTTTGTTCATTTCCTACAACATAAACCATTTTTTTAATATCAAAATCATTGTAACGCAGTTTGGCTGTGCCAATGTCCTGAGTCATGTACACGGATGTTCCATCGGCGCGTAGCAACAGTTTTTCGTCAAGGCCATCGCCAGTTAAGTCGGCCCAAACGGAATTGTCATCGCGAGCGTAAAACGATTTTTCGGCTACTCCACGTTCTACCTCTTCTTTACCGGTGAGGTAAGTTTGACTTTCATAGTATATTTTGTCGAAATCCACACCCATTTGTTTGTAGGTTTGGTCAAAACCAGCATATACCCAACCATTCATAGTTTCCCATAGTTGACGTACTTCAGGGTCGTTTTGTTCCCAGGCTAGCAGCATTTTTTGTGCTTCGAGTATCAGTGGAGCTGTTTTTTTTGCCTCTTCTTCGCTTATGTTTTTATCCATAAGTGTTTTTATTTCAGCTTTATAAGCTTTGTCGAAAACCACATAATATTTTCCTACCAAGTGATCGCCTTTTAAACCAGTGCTTTCAGGTGTTTCGCCATTGCCAAAAAGTTTCCAAGCCAACATCGATTTGCAAATATGGATACCACGATCGTTTACAATATTGGTTTTTACCACATTCCAGCCACATGCCTTTTGTATTTCAGCTATACTAAATCCGAGCAGATTATTGCGTATATGCCCCAAGTGCAATGGTTTATTGGTATTTGGCGATGAATATTCTATCATCATGGTTGCATCGGTGGCTGTTGGCGTTTTAATACCAAACTTTTCGTCGGCATAAATGGCCGCTAATGTTTGCAACCAATACGATTTATGTATGCTAAGGTTCAAAAAGCCTTTAATAACATTGAATCCGCATACTTCAGGATTGTGTTTTACAATGTATTCGCCAATTTCCTGACCTGTTGCTTCGGGCGATTTACGGGCAATTTTTACAAAAGGAAATACCACAACAGTAATATCGCCTTCGAATTCTTTTTTTGTTTTTTGTATCTGAATCTGATTAAGTGGTGTTTCGGTACTGTAAAGAGTTTTTACTGACTCGGCCACAACCGTTTGAATAATAGTTTCTAAGTTCATTGTTGCTTTATTTTTTCGGAGTGCAAAGATACGAATTTTGATTCAAGAAGCAAGATGCGTGCTTTCATTATTTTAGCTTATAAAACTATGCTATTTAAGGTGATTTATTGGATAAATTACATATATTATTTTAAGCAAATTGGTGCTTGCAATTTTTGTTACATTTTATTTATATTGTTTTTTGTACTACTAAAGTAGCTTTGATTTTGATTTTTTGAGACTAAATCTTACATTTTGAATATATAGAAATTAGTTTTATATTATAGAAAGTTAAATATATTGCTTTTTGAATGTTTTTATAGTTAATAAAAGATAATATATTGGTATGGTTAGTCTTGGGTTTACCTTAATCGGAATGGGTTTGAACGAATATTAGCCCATTTTATATAGCTTTTAACGTTGATCCTGTATATTTTAGTTCAAAACTCTTCGAAAATAAAGAGCGATTTAATAGTGATTTATTAAGGGAAAAATTAATATTTTTATTGTGAGCTAAATATAAGATATAGAGCAATATAGCTTTTTTGTGAAAGTTTTTATCCTTATTGACTATACTTTCGTGCTTGTTGCCATACTTACTAAATGGAATGAAGTTGAAGTGACTTAATTTTTCAATATTTATATGCTTAATAAAGTGTTTTGATTGTAGTAATTTTAGCTACATGGCGTTGTAAATAGCTGCTACAGTGCCTTTTCTATTGCTTTGCGTAACTTGAAGCAGTAAATTTGAAATGTGAAAAGCAACAATAATTCATGTAACGATTGAAGCTTCGAAACAACTCAAATAACTTAAAATTATTCACATTTAAAAAATATTGAATTATGAAAACGCTCAACTCAAAAACCATTCTCGCAGCAGCTACATTATTATTAAATGTATCGTTTGCAAAAGCTCAAACCCCAGTACATTGCTGCACCGTAATTGAAGTAACTGATGGTTACTATAGTGATAAAGTATGGATGATTACTGAACCTGGCACAAATGATGGATTTGATAATGGTTATGATGGCTATAAATTTTTAAATGCCACCACTCCAGCTCCTCAAATTTTTGATAAAAGTATAGATGGAACATTTCAAGTTTCCAGTTTCCCAACAATAGAAAATAATGCATTTGCATTTATAGCAGGCGAATCAACTCAATACACTTTTACGTTTACTCATTACGACATTAATTATTTTTATCCCGGACTATATTTGATCGACCTATTAAAAGGTGATACTATAGATGTTTATGCGCAAGGTGCTAAGTATACTTTTGCTGCTTCGAAGAGTGATGTACAGGAACGTTTTAAATTTATTACTAAACTTCCGGTTGTAGTTCCTC
>JBMOHZ010000161.1:0-5935 GCA_049317585.1 Paludibacter sp. | reverse complement strand
TGTTTTTATTTGAATTGACAAAAGATTATTGCACTTTTTACAATTTTCTTTTCATTAAAAATACAAACAATTGAAGTTGTGACTATTACACAAATAAATTAAAAAGTAATTTTGAATTCAATCCCAATTTAATTGGTTTTAAACATCAACACATCTATCCTTTTACTGTTTTTCGGCTATTTATTAGTAACCAAACTCCCCAAACAATAAATGGAATACTTAATACTTGACCCATATTAAGTAGCATTCCCGATTCAAAAGCCTCTTGATTAAGTTTGATAAATTCGAGCGTAAAGCGTGCACCAAACATACCAACTAAAAAAACACCAGTGATTAAACCAGGAGTTTTGATAGCATCTTTTTTCCAATAAAGCCATGAAGTCAGTACGAAAACTGATATGTAAGCCAACATTTCGTAAATTTGGGTTGGGTGGTGAGCAGCTCCATCCCACTGATTATCAATAGGAAAATTAAAACCCCAAGGTAAAGTAGTGACATTTCCATAAATTTCGGAGTTCATTAAATTGCCAAAGCGAATAGAAGCTGCACAAAGCGTAACTCCAACCAACAACCTATCCAACACCCAAATATATCCTTTTTTTGATACATTTTTATTGTACAAAAATATAGCAACCGCAATACCAATAGCACCACCATGACTTGCTAAGCCTCCTTGCCAAATATAAAGTATTTCGATAGGATTTGCAGAATAATGCTCCCAACCATAAAAAATGCAATGACCCAAACGTGCCCCCACAATTGTTCCTATAACGGTGTACATAAACAACTTATCCAACCATTCTTCAGGCAATTTTTCCTTATTAAAAATCCGCTGAGTAATCATTAGTGTTATCCAAATACCCAATGCCCATGTTAACCCATACCAGCGAACATGCAAAGGCCCCAAACTGAATAATTCAGGATCTACATTCCAGGTAATATAATTTAATAGCATAATATTAGAATTAATAATTAATTGATTAAGCTCCGTGGCAGTTTTTATATTTTTTTCCGCTACCACAAGGGCAAGGATCATTGCGACCAGCTTTTTTCTCAACTATAATTGGTTGCGATTTTTGCAATTCGCGTGTATCTTGCTTTGTAGGATCTTGCTCAGAGCTATTACGGCTGTTCACTTCATCTTTCTGAATTTTCATACGGCTTAAATCCATACGTTGTTCGGGGCGAGCTTCGCGTAATTGTTCTGGTTCACGCACTGGAATTTGTCCGCGCATAAGTACCGATAATACTTTACGATTCATAGAATCTATCATTTCCTTGAATAAACCATAAGATTCAAGTTTATAAATCAATAACGGATCTTTTTGCTCGTAACTTGCATTTTGCACCGACTGACGTAGTTCATCCAATTGGCGTAAATGCTCTTTCCATTCATCATCGATAACATAAAGTAAAGTCAGTTTTTCGAATGCATTTACCACTTCTTTTGCTTCGTTTTTATAAGCCGTTTCGAGGTGAGCAGTAACATTATAAACACGTTTACCATCGGTTACCGGAACAAGTATATTTTCGTATTGATGACCACGCCCTTCGTATACTTGCTTAATAACAGGATATGCTACAGCCGACAGTTTGTCCATTTTACGTTTAAATGTAGCCAATGCTGCATCGTTTACCTGATGTATTAACTCACCTGTACGGGTAGATGTAAAAGTAGCTTCATCGAAAGGAGCTTCCATAGCATATACTTTCAACAAATCTTCTTCCAAAGTTTCAAAGTCGTTACTGTTTTTTGCATTTTCGACCAACACTTCAGCCACATCGTAAATCATATTGGTAATATCTACACCAATACGTTCGCCCATCAATGCATGACGACGTTTGCTGTAAACTACCTCACGTTGCGAATTCATTACATCATCGTATTCCAATAAACGTTTACGAATTCCGAAGTTATTCTCTTCCACTTTTTTCTGTGCCCGTTCAATAGATTTCGAAATCATGGAATGCTCAATCATCTCCCCTTCTTCGAATCCAAGCTTATCCATAATGCCCGAAATACGTTCCGAACCAAAAAGACGCATCAAATCATCCTCCAAACAAACGTAGAAAATAGATGAACCTGGATCACCCTGACGGCCAGCACGACCACGCAACTGACGGTCGACACGGCGGCTCTCATGACGCTCAGTACCAATAATTGCCAAACCACCGGCTTCTTTTACCTCAGGAGTAAGTTTAATATCGGTACCACGACCAGCCATATTGGTAGCTATAGTTACTGTGCCACTACGACCTGCTTCCGAAACAATATCCGCTTCGCGTTGGTGTAACTTGGCATTCAGCACATTATGTTTAATTTTCCGACCGCTAAGCATACGGCTTAGTAATTCTGAAATTTCGACCGAAGTAGTACCTACCAATACCGGACGTCCAGCTTGTACTAAACGGTCAATTTCTTCGATAACAGCTATATATTTTTCACGTTTAGTTTTGTAAACGCGGTCTTCCATATCATTACGAGCAATGGGACGGTTGGTAGGAATTACCACCACATCTAATTTGTAAATATCCCATAACTCACCCGCTTCCGTTTCGGCAGTACCTGTCATACCCGACAGTTTGTGGTACATACGGAAATAGTTTTGCAATGTAATAGTTGCAAAAGTTTGTGTAGCAGCTTCAACAGTTACCTTTTCTTTCGCCTCAATAGCCTGATGCAAACCATCAGAATAACGACGGCCTTCCATAATACGACCCGTTTGTTCGTCAACAATTTTCACTTTGTTTTCGATCACCACATATTCCACATCTTTTTCGAAAAGCGTATACGCTTTCAACAATTGATTAATGGTATGAACACGTTCGGATTTTATGGCGTAATTCTGATTTAGTTCATCCTTACGGTTTTGTTTATCTTCGAGTGTAAGCGTTTTATCTTTTTCAATTTCGGCAATTTCACTTCCTACATCAGGTAGCACAAAGAATTTTGTATCCTCTGAGTTGTCAGTAATCAAGTCAATACCTTTATCAGTCAACTCGATGGATTTGTTTTTCTCGTCGATAACAAAATAGAGTGGATCAGTAGCCACAAACATATTACGATTGTTTTCGGCCATGTAAAACTCTTCTGTTTTAAGCAATTGAGCCTTCATACCTTGCTCACTGAGGTATTTTATGAGCGGCTTATTGTTAGGCATACCTTTGTACGAACGGAAAAGTGCCAAAGCGCCTTCCTCCTGCTCTTTTTTATCAGCCGAAGCCATCAATCTACGAGCATCAGCTAAATACTTGGTAGCTAATGTTTTTTGTGTATTTACAAGGCGTTCCACTTTGGGGCGAAGTTCCTCGAAAAGCTGATCGTCGCCTTTGGGCACAGGACCCGAAATTATAAGTGGTGTACGTGCATCGTCGATAAGTACTGAGTCAACCTCATCCACAATAGCATAATTATGTTTGCGTTGCACTAAATCGGCGGCACTATTGGCCATATTATCGCGCAAGTAATCAAAACCAAATTCATTGTTTGTTCCAAATGTAATATCGGCCATATATGCCTGACGGCGTTCGTCGGAGTTAGGGCGATGACGGTCGATACAATCAACACTTAAACCATGAAACATGTAAAGCGGTCCCATCCATTCGGAGTCACGTTTGGACAGGTAATCGTTTACTGTAACAAGGTGTACACCATTGCGAGTCAAAGCATTAAGGAAAACAGAAAGTGTTGCAACCAGCGTTTTACCTTCACCAGTACCCATTTCGGCAATTTTACCTTTGTGAAGCACAGTACCACCAAAAAGCTGCACATCGTAATGCACCATTTCCCATTTAATAAGGTTGCCACCAGCAGTCCATTCGTTTTTATAGTGCGCTTTATCGCCAACTATAGTCACAAAATCATGCTTAGCAGCCAAATCGCGGTCAAAATCGTTGGCAGTAACAATTACTTCGGAGTTTTCTGTCAATCGGCGAGCAGTATCTTTTACAATTGAAAATGCTTCGGGAAGCACTTCATCAAGGGCTTTTTCGAATTTTTCGGTAATTTCTTTTTCAAGTTTATCAATCTCGGAGTATATTTTTTCGCGAAGATTAATTTCAGTATCCTCAATGGATGCTTTTAATTCCAAAATTCGAGCACGTTCGGCAGCTACATAATTTTGCACAAACAATTTTATCTCCTCTGTTTTAGCTCGAAGCTCATCATTGCTTAGGTTTTTGATATTTTCGTAAGCCGCTTTTATACTAGCTACATAAGGTTCTATTTCCTTTAAGTCGCGTTGCGCTTTATTACCGAATAGTTTTTTAAGAATGTCGTTAAATCCCATGATATAAAATTGGTTTATAATGTTTTTAAAGTTTGTAATGTTTATAAAGTCAGAAAAACTTCAATGCCACTTTTGTCAGTTTTTCCGAAAAAGACTGACAAAGATAGTATTTTTAATTGTAAATATAAAGCAAAATCCCAAATAAAAAGGACTAGCACAAGTATGCAAAAAACGCTCCAAGAATATTGAAGCGTTTTTAGAATTTTATACTTAGATATTAAACTTAAATATCTTTAATCAGTGTTTTTGCACTTGCAAAACGATCTACAGCATTCATAGTTTGAGTTTTATGCCAAAAATCGTCCAATACTACATTTTTATTTTCGAGGAAATGCTCCGTGCCAAACGATTCAATTTTATCATATAAAACACTTACCGACAACTGATTAATATCAAGAGCAGGTTGATAGGTTTTTATTCGATGTGTTTCGTTAAAAACCTCAATCAGAACACCTGCATCGACTAACATTGACACAAGCTGATTTACTAAGCGAATTGGTATTTTTTGCTCCAGGGCAATTTGATTCGATGACAGCGCAGGAAGTTGTTTTTCGAACTGTTTTACAACTAACCAGGTTATAAAAAGAGTCAGAAAATTTTTGTAACGTGTGCTTATATTTTTCGAATCGGCCTCATATTCAAAGTTTTGTATATTTTGCGAAGCATACGAAATTTCGGCTCCTAACAATACAATAAGACACGATATTTGCAACCATAACAATAATAAAGGAATAGCCGCAAAACTACCATAAACCACATCGTAGCGCGAAAGCAATACCTGACCGTTAATATATAGCACTTGAAACAATTGAAACGCAGAGCCCGCAAGCACACCTGCAATGAGTGCATCTTTGAAATTAACTTTTGTATTGGGAATAACCAAATACATAATGGTAAAAATAATCCAGTTAACAAAGTATGGTGCTAAACGCACACTAAATTGCACAAATGGGCTCAAAATATCATAGAAAACAGTTTTGCCGAGTATTGTATTGATATAAATTGACAAACCCGACGAAAGCACCATAAAAAAAGGAATAATAAGCATGGCCGAAAAGTACATTGTAAACTGACTTACCACTTTGCGTGATTTTTTAACCTGCCATATTTCGTTAAATGCCAATTCCACCTGAATAAAAAAGTTAATGACCGAAACGAGGAGAATTATCAAACCAATGCCAATAAACACACCACCTTGCGTAGTTTCGAGGTAACGTTTCACAAATCCCATTACGGTAGGAATCATATTGGCTTGTGCAAAAAACGATTCCTCCAGTGATTTTTCGATCAATGCTTCTACGCCAAAACCACGACCAATTGCTACTATTAAAGCAAACATAGGCACTACAGCAAATAAAATAGAATAAGTTAATGCTGAGGCCTTTACATTGAGTCGTTCGGTAATAAATGCACGAACTGCCAACACCACAATTTTCACAAAACGATATAACAACCTTCGCGTTTTCGAAAGTTCCTGCTCGGTCATACGCCAGATATCATGGCTTAAAAAATTGATTAGTTTCATATAAAAATTAACCACATAAGGCACATAAGAATAATATAGTATACGAATTCTTAAGTGTACTAATTAAAACCGTAAGGTTTCCAATTCTCAAAAAATATTTTGCAATACTTATGTGCCTTAT
>JBMOHZ010000160.1:0-5968 GCA_049317585.1 Paludibacter sp. | reverse complement strand
AAATTGCTCGCGAGGCGAGGTGTAATTTGTTTCGTATTCTCTGCGCCATTTACCTATTCCTCTCGTGTACACATTTGTATAACCAGTAGCAGAAGTTCCTTGCATTTTAACATCAGTTATTTTTTCTCCCAATACCGTGATGGTGAATTTTGTTCCAGTTGTTGGTGTGTATGCAGGCGTTCCTGTAACAAAACCGTTGTTGTAACCATTGATTACTACATCTGTATATGTACCATCTTTGTAGCCCGCTCCACCATTTTCAATTATGGTTTCGTCAGCTAATTTATCACCTTTCACTACAAAAAGTAATTTGGCAGGAACAGTTGTAGCTGTGATCATAGCAGTAGGAAGTGTGTAGTTAATATAATTGTAGCGAATGTTATTCGTGTTTTTATACGCATAAGTAGATATATTCCAGTCTCTTCGAATATCCCCAGCTTCGTATTTTGTCCAAAGTGTGGCTTGCGGCCGAAACTGTGTGGTAGCATACCCAATTTTACTCGTACCATAAGCTGGATCCAAACAATCAATGCCCATATACGACCCCAGCCAGTTAATATACGCATTGTTCCATGTAGCATAAGGTCCATTTATGTTCGATTTCATATAGAACGAGCAATCCCACATAGCTTCTTTATTTTTGTCAGTAGAAACATTGTTAACCATGTTATTGTAAAAAACCTGAGCATAAGCAGGTAGAGTTTCATTAATATCACTACCGCCTTTAGCCGTAAATGTGGTTGTATTTAAACTGTGTACATTTCTGTCAATCAATTGTTTTCCCCATACAGCTACCGAGTCGTACATAGTAGTAACCTGACAATCGGGATGCGAAGCTAAATATAAACCAACACGTAAAGATAGACCTTCAGCTACCGATTTGGTCATATAGGTAGTTGTTTTGGTTTTAGTTATTTCGTTAAGCATAGGTGTTGCCGCACGTAATTCATTTAGTGCAAAGGTGCATACATCTTTCACCGAGTTGCGTGGTAGATCGAGATTTATCATTAAATGTGTAGGAATGTTTTTAATTGGTACAGGACCAAAATGAACTGCCAACATAAAATGTGCAAATGCTCTTATTGCCTTTGCCTGTCCAACTAGATCAGTTTTTATTGTTTCGTTCATCGGCACATCTTTACTCATTTCAATCACAATATTACATGCTTCGATTATTTCATAAAATGCTCTCCAGCTTTCCTGAATATGTGTAGTGGTTGTGCTGTTGCAATTGTGCAATCCAATGGTATTTATGGCATCAGTGCCTGTAGTATTCGTGTTTTTGAAAAACGATTCGTCGGTATCGCAACCATTAATTGCTCCCCAAAGTCCGTATCCATAGGTACTACGGTCGATAGTAAGTGTAGTGTATGCTGTTGTAAGCATGCCACGCATAAGTCCTTCCGATGGTTCTTGCAAGTTTGGTCTGCTGCTGATGAGTGCCAAATCGGTATCACATGCTGTAAGCAACAATATTAAAGCGGGGAAAATTAGTCTGAATAAATATTTTGTTTGCATAATATTCTGTATTTTAAAAGGTTATGTTTATACCGCCGTTTAACATTAATGAACGTGGATAAGCTGCATTGTCCATTCCACCAGTCATCGAAGAATACGAACTGGTATTGGTTAAATCGGTGTATCCTGTACCTCGTTTAACATTTACACCAGCGTAGTTTGATACTTCTGGATCTTGACCTGAATATTTTGTCCAAAGGGCAATGTTTTGTGCAGAGGCAACAAACATAAGGTTCGAAATTTTTAGTTTGGCTGTTACTTTCTTGGGTACTGTATAACTTACCGATAAGGTTTTGAAACGAATGAACGAACCATCCTCCACAAATTTATCTGTAATTCGGGGTGTAGCAACACTTACGTCACCACCACCTATAGATTCTAGCACACGTGGAATATCAGTATTGGTGTTTTCGGGTGTCCAACGGTCTGCAAAAGTGGCATACATATTTCCGCGATTCCAGTATTGTCCAGATTCCCCAAACTTCAATGCATTGTAATTCAGCACCTTATTTCCATAGCTATATTGGAAAAATGCTTGCACATTAAATCCTTTCCAAGTCGCGTTAGTCGAAAAACCACCAATTAGAAACGGAATAGGAGAGCCCAGTGTAGTGCGGTCGTTATCGTCGATAATTTTATCACCATTCAAATCTTTGTATTTGCGGTCGCCTGGTTGTGGTGGATAATTGGCATTTTTTAGCGTTGCAAAACGTACCACATCTGGTCTAAGTGTGTATGAGCCGTTCGGATTGTTATAAAAATCGTCAACTTGATACAATCCGTCACTCATAAAGCCATAGAATTGAGAAATATTTCCATCTTTTTTGGCAATCCACACAGTGGTAATATTATCTGCACCTTGTAATAACACATCGTTTCCTTGTGCTAATTCCATTACTTTATTGGTATTGTAGCTCATATTAAAATTGGCCTTCCAAGTCAGATTCTTATTTTGAATAAGCGTTGCTCCCAATGTAAGTTCAAGTCCCTGATTCATAACGCTACCCACGTTTTCGTAACGGGTATTTCCTCCGTTAAAATATCCAGCATAGTAAGGGATATTCTTTGCCATAAGGAATCCCGAAGTAATTCTTCTATAATAATCGGCTGTCAACGTAAATTTTTCTTTGAAAAACGACCAGTCGGTACCTATATTAAACTCTTTTGTTTTTTCCCATGTAAGTGTTGGGTTGGAGTAAAAATACTGTGTTAAACCATTGGTTAGCGAAGTTCCATCGAAACTATAGGCTCTGAAATTTTGAAGCTGACCAAATTCCAACAAATAGGAGAAATCGCTCACGCCACGATTGTTTCCAACCGAACCAGCACTCAAGCGGATTTTAGCATCGCTAACCACATCGGTCAACGCATTCATAAATGGTTCTTGAATCAAACGCCATGCAAATGCACCCGAAGGGAAAAATCCCCACTGATTGCCCTTGTAAAACTTGGAAGAACCATCGGAGCGGAAATTAACCGTAAATAAATAACGATCTTTCAATGTGTAGTTTACACGTCCAAGGTACGAAAACAATTGATTTGCCGAGCCCCAATAACCCATTTGATTAGTAGCATTGGTAAATAGTCCAGAGGATAAATTATTTAAGCCAGTACTTTCAAATTCTGGTGCCATTTTAATTGCCTTCGTGCTTTCAGTCTGGTATCCGCTATATTGGTAGGTAAAACCAAGCAAAACATCCAAGGTGTGATTTTTATTAAACTTTTTACGGTAGTTTAATAAGTTTTCGTTCAAATAAGTTGCTACATCTTGATTTTCAACTACTCCATTAATACCGTTGGCATTAATAAGTGTTCCAACAGAGTTAGGATCTGAAGTTGTTTTGCGTTTAAACAAGTTACCCTGAACGGTTTTCGAATTGTAAAATTGCTCTTTATTGTTATTAATAAACGTACCTCCCAGCGATGAAGTAAACTGAAAATCTTTCAGAAATCGCCAAATGATTTTAGCATTCACCTGTGTGCTAGCTTGTTTACGTACATCTTGTTCGTTCTGTGCTTGTTGAAGTGGGTTTATAAGAATGGATGGATCGATACCATATTCCAAATCGCCACCAGCAAGCATGGAGCTGTCCAATTCGGCTATTAGTAAATCTTGACCTCCCAAACCGGAAGTAGGTCTATACTGACGCATATTATTCATTACAGTATTTGATTGCGTAATATTGGTGCTGTGCGTGGCTTTGAATTGTGCGCGTAAAGATTTAGAAATTTGTTGGTCGAGACTCATCTGTGCATTATACCTTTTCATGCCAGTATTCAGGATTACTCCTTTTTGGTCAACATATCCGAAACTCAAATTATACTTTGTATCGGTTGTTCCGCCATTAATCGACAACGAATGGTTCTGCATAGGTGCATTGCTCATTAATATGTCTGGCCAATTGTAACTTTTATCATTTTTGTACGAATCAGGTGTACGTTTAGATCCATTAACCGTACCATCATCCAGATACATTTTTTTGAATGTTGTAAAATAAGATGAGCCTGTTTTGGAAGCTATTTCTTGTTGCAATTTTACATATTCATAAGCGTCCATCATTTTAGGCATGTTAGGTTCGGTTTGCAGAGTAAAGTTGTAACTGTAATTTACTTTTGGTTTACCTACAACTCCCTGTTTCATGTTAACAATCACAACACCATTTGCACCACGCGAACCATAAATAGCTATTGATGAAGCATCTTTCAAAATGTCGATACTTTCAACGTTTTTAGGGTCGAGCGAAGCCATGTCGAAGTTTTCCATGGGGAAACCATCAATAACAAAGAGTGGTGTAGCATCTTGCGAAAGTGAACCACCGCGAATAGTAACTTGTGCTTGTGCTCCCGGAGCAGCATCAGCAGCAATAATACTTACACCTGCAATTCGACCAGCTAATGCCTGGTCGATGGTGGCCACGGGTGCAGCATTCATCTCGGCAATGTTTACTTTGGCAACGGAACCGGTAAGGTCTTTTCGCTTGACACTACCATAACCAATAACCACAGTTTCGTTGAGTTGAATGGATTTGTCCTGAAGCGTTACATTCAATACGGGTTGGTTGGTTACTTTTATTTCTTGATTTTCGTAACCAATAAAGCTGATAACCAAGGTGGCGTTTGAGGCTGCCTGAATGGTAAACCGTCCGTTGATGTCGGTAACAGTTCCTTCTTTTGCGCCTTTAATAATTACTGTTGCGCCAATAATCGGGTCTTTAAGTGGGTCGGTAACCACGCCGTAAACCGCTTTTTTCTGCGCAAAAATCGAAAAACTAATGGAAAAAACCATCAGTAGCAATCCCCATTTTACATTTCTTCTGAATAGGTGCATAAAACAATTAATTTAAGGTTAATACTATCAAAAAAGTTTTTGATTGAATTTTGAGACAAAGATATACTATTTAGATGCGAAAGATAATGAAAAATTGTATCAAAAGGTGGGAAAAATGTTGCATTAACTCAAACAATACTTATTTGGGTTGCTAGCTTTATCAAGGTGGGGTAATAATGGCAATGTGTGAGTGAAGATCTCCGTCGCCTGACTAGTAATAATTATATCCCTTGCTGCGTTGCGGATTGACAAAGGAACTGAAGAAGGCAGGAGAACAAAATTTACTTTAAAACTTTACTAATATCCAAATCAATAAAATGCAGCTTGTCATTTTTGTCCGTTAATACGTTTTGAGGTTTAGCATCGGTAAGTTCGTATATGCCGTTCGTAAATCCATTAAACCCTTTGTTAACGCCATTACCTAAAACCGACTTTTCAAATCCCATTTTCTCTAATTCTAATACAATTCTCGATAGAGATGTATAATTATAATTGGGTATGTAAGGTTGAAGCATTACTGCGCAAATCTGACCAACTTTATCTTTTGTAAATCCGATTATTTTATAAGAGACATCTGGAAATAATTGATTATGAACACTAATTCTATCAAAAAAGTATTTTAAATCTCTGACAAATTCAAATTCTGTATCGTCGTCGTTTAAAAAGAAAAAGTTATTAACTTTAATAACGTTTCTACAATCCTTAGATAAATAAACCGTGTTTTCAGTTCCGTTATTTATACTATCACCCAAAGTCAATTTGGAAATATCTTCAATCCATGAACCGTTTTTAATAGCTATCTGTGCAAGTTGTCGAAGTCCTTCGTGCTTAACCCAGCGTTTATCAACGCTTGTCGTTGTTGCTGAATCACCTGTTCTCTTGTAGGTGTAGGCAGCTTCTGCAATTGTTCGAGCGACTGCATCGCTTCCCGCGATTGCTCCCAAAAATAAATATTCGGATTCGCTGCCCATTGTTCGTCGGTTATCCATGTGGGTTTTTGGTGGTTTTCCATTTGCTAAAATTGGGTTTTATATAGAAAATCTATTTTGGTTTAGACTTCTATCTTTTCGAGTTCCTCAACCTCATAGTTTGGGCTAATGCTTCCTCCGGCGTTACAGGCTT
>JBMOHZ010000159.1:0-5993 GCA_049317585.1 Paludibacter sp. | reverse complement strand
AGTACTATTCTGAAAAACCGACTAAAAAAACTATTTAAATCCTGTTGTGGCTTTTTGTAATTGCTATAAGGATATTTGTCGTTCAGATCGTTTATTTCTTCAGTATTTATTTGATTAGTTGCCATTTATAAAAATTTTAGTTGTAAAAACAAATTCTTGTAACTTTTTGCTTCTATATTAAAGTTCTTCGTTGCTTAAATTATACAGTATACTCGATACTCTTTCAACTGAATTGGGACGATATCGCAAATCTCTGTTTTTGATTCGTGCATATTTATTTTTATTTACTGGAGGATAATCTGTTAAAATTAAATCAACAATAAAATAAATATCTTCGATGGTTAAACCAAGGCCCGAAGGTATGCAAAGACCATTTTTAAATAAATTTTCGGAAACATTGTTACCATAATAAGGTAAATGTGCAAATACAGGTTGCATGTGCATAGGTTTCCACAACGGACGGGTTTCTACATTATTTTGTTCCAAAAGTATTCTTATTTCATCGGCATTTTTTCCAAATTTACGTTCGTCAATTAATATACATGTTAACCAAAAGTTTGATTCAAAATCATCGCTAGGATTTTCTTGAACAGTAATTCCTTGTACGCCACTCAATAATTTAGAGTACAGTTTATGATTGCGGCGGCGTGCTTCAACAAACGAATCCAATGCCATCATTTGTCCACAGCCAATACCTGCACTTACATTGCTCATGCGGTAGTTATAACCCACTTCGTTATGTTGATAATACACTTCATTTTCGCGGGCTTGAGTTGCCAGAAACAAGGTTTTCTTTGCAGTAGTTTCGCAAGGACAAATAAGAGCACCACCACCCGATGTGGTTATAATTTTGTTACCATTAAATGATAATGAACCAAAATCGCCAAACGTGCCACAATGTTGGTTTTTGTAGGTAGAGCCTAGCGCTTCGCAAGCATCTTCAACAACCGGAATATTGTAACGATTAGCTACTTCCATTATTTTATCGATTTGAGCAGGCATACCATATAAGTCAACAAAAAGAATAGCTTTTGGTAAAACACCTGTAATAGCCAGTCGTGAACGAATAGCTTCTTCGAGCATTACTGGGCACATATTCCAGGTTACATTTTCGCTATCAACAAATACAGGTTTTGCACCCAAATAAGTAATTACATTGGCTGTAGCAGCAAATGTAAAAGACTGACAAAGTACTTCGTCGCCAGCACTAACACCTAATTGCAACAATGCCAAATGCAATGCAGCAGTACCTGTATTAAGTGCTACTACACTTTTACAGTTTTCTTCTTCAGGTGCTACAAAATTTTTCAATCGGCTTTCAAAATCTGTAACATTGGGTCCCAGTGGAGCTATCCAGTTTGTGTCAAAAGCACTTTGGATAAATTGCATTTCGTATCCGCTCATTTGAGCTAAGGATAACCAAATTTTGTCTCGTTTCATAACCCTAATTTTTTTAGTAAATTATCAAATTCTTAAACTTCTATCATCTCACTTATGTGGCAATCGCTAACATTTATAATAGCCGAAGCCCATGTCATACCCACACCAAACGCACTGAGGAACAATGTTTTTTGCGAATCCAAGTTGTCTTTTAATTCGCTTACAATTGTCAAAGGAACCGAAACCGATGAAGTGTTTCCATATTTTTCTAAAGTCGACGGTAATTTGTCGACATCTAATTTTAATTTCTTTGCCAAATAACTATTAATAAAGCTATTGGCTTGATGAAAAACGAAATAATCAACCGCATCCTTTTCAACACCAGCATAATTAAAAATAAGATTGTAATCTCTTGGTATTTCACGAATTACAAAATTAAAAACATCACCGCCATTCATATAACCCTGTTCGTCGCTACGTATATTTCCAAATTCATCTACCACTTTTTCGGCTACCGTTTCGGCACTTGATGGATTGCGATAACCACCTGCATTAATTTTTATCAAATCCTCGCGTGAACCATCTGAATTAAAGGAAAAACAGCTTTTACCAAATTTTTCATTCCGTTCTATCAAAGCAGCTACGCCAGCATCGCCAAAAATAAAAGCAGTACGACGATCTTTTTTTGAATAAACTTTCGAACGAGTTTCGCCATCTAATATCAACGCTTTGCGAATACAACCAGTCTGCATCAATCCATAAACCACACTTAAACCATAAATAAATGCCGAACAACCCAAGTTAATGTCAAAAGCCATGGTTGTTGAAGCAAGTTTCAAGCGTTCCTGAAGTATGATTGAAGTAGCTGGCATCCGATAATCGGGAGTTTGGGATATAAAAACCAATAAATCAATTTCAGAACGATCAATATTCGTATCGGCAATTAGTTTTTCGGCAGCCGCAAAACATAAATCAGATGCACAAGTATCAGCGTTAGCAAATCTACGTTCAACAATTCCTATTTTATCAACCACTTCTTTTACTTCCTCCGAAGTAAAAAACTCTGTATATTCGTAATTTTTAATCACATTGCTGGGCACTGCACCACTCAATGCGCTAATTCCTATATTATTAAATGTAATAAGTGCCATAATTCGTTAGATTAAAGAAATTCCACCATCAATCACTAAATCCGTCCCAGTAATCCATGCCGAAGCATCTGATAACAAATATATTGCACTGTAAGCAACTTCTTCAGGTTTTCCGTATCGCCCCAACGGATAGCGTTGTTCGTCTTTTTTATAATCTTCATCACTCAAAGGACCTTTTTCGGTTAAACCTGTGTGAACCATTCCTGGTTGAATAGTATTAACACGTATTTTTTTAGAAGCCAATTCCAACGCCAACACTTTCGCAAACGATGACAATCCACCTTTTGAAGCACTATAAACACCATCGCCAATACTTGAATGAAAAGCTGCTATAGAGGAAATAAAAACGATAGATGCACCCGAATTAATTTTTTTAGCTTTCAATAAGGCTTTTGTAAGCATTATAGGAGCTTTTAAATTGGTGTTGAATATCATATCCATATCCATTTCCTTGACATATTGTGTAATCATTCGGCGGTTAATGCCTGCGTTACTTACAATTCCATCAAGCTCAGGTAGTTCTGCAACTAGTTTTTCAACATCCTGTAGGTTAGTAATATCCGAAACCAACATTTTGTGACCTTCGCCCTTCATCATTTCAAGTGTTTGGGTCAATGCCGCTGCATTGCGTCCTGTAAAATAAACCTCAGATCCCATTTCCGAACAAGCAATTGCCATAGAGCGACCAATACCCGACGATGCGCCAGTAATTAAAATTCGTTTGCTTGCTATGGTAAATGGATTGTTCATGGAGTTTTTATTTTAAGATTGAAGTTTTTTTATCGCTTCAATAATTTCGGCATTGGTTTTCAATTGTTTAAAATCTCGGCCTTCAATTATCACATCAAATTCTTCATCAATCATAGCAATCAGCGACAAAAAAACCAATGAGTTCCATTCTTCATAATCCCGAAAATTATCTTCCAATAATAATTCTCTGTCCGTAATTTCAAGTACTTCCTTGAATTTTAATAAAAACTTTGCTTCCATAATACTTAAATTTTAGTAAATTAGTGTGTGATTTCCAAGCATGATTTTCAATTTCTAAGTTCAATTCTGAATCATTTACTTATCATTTAAAATTCAGCTATTTTGTACTGCTAAAATTAATGAATATATAATATTTTGGTACAGCCGATGCATTGTAGCACTTGCAATAATGATTTGTAGCAACTACTACAAATCGCTATATAAGCTTGTAATAGATAATTTAATTCAATAATTGTATCTACCTGAAAATGCCTTTTCGACCTTATGTGTGATGTATCATTTTTATTTATTGCTACATACTACATTTATATTTCCAATAAATTTAAAGTCACGAAGCATTATTATAACATATATTAACTACACAATATGAACATTTAACTCTTTAAAGTGTATTGAGAGGTGTGTAAATTGGAATTGTTGGAATAATTACGACACGCACTCTAAAACTTTTAACGACAAAAAATGGCTTATTTTAAAATGTGATTTTGCTATTAGTTGATTTTTCGATTATTTTGATAGTACTTAGATAGGGTAATTTTTTAGGTCAATAATTTTTTCATCTATATTTTGATTACTTTTACATTTCATTTTTCAACAAGACAAAACGGATATGATAATAATAATTTCGCCTGCAAAAATTCAGAATTTTAAATCCCAGCAAATTACTGAAAACTATACACTTCCTGTTTTTATGAAGGAGGCAGAACAACTGGTGAATTTGATGCGCGAATTAGATCCTAGTGAATTGAGTAAGTTATTGGAAATAAACACTAAACTTACAGATTTGAATTACGATAGGTTTTTCAATTGGCATGTCCCATTTACACTTGAGAATGCCAAACAAGCTGCATTTGTATTCGATGGTGAAGTTTTCAGAGGATTGCAAGCAAGCAGCTTTACGCCCGATGAGTTGGAATATGCTCAGCAACATTTAGTAATACTTTCAGGCTTATATGGAGCTTTACGCCCACTCGATTTGATTCAGGCTTACCGTTTGGATGTAAGTTCGGCTTTAAAAAACAAGTATGGAAAAGATTTATATCCTTTTTGGCAACAAAAAGTGACCAATTATTTACTGCAACAAATGCAACAAACGAATTCGGAAACACTTATAAACCTTGCCTCGTCGGAATACAACAAAACACTTTTACTTAAAGGAAAAAATATCCATAAAATTGATATTGAATTTTTTGAGTATAAAAACGATGCGTTCAAGCAAATTGTAATTTATACCAAAAAAGCACGCGGTTTAATGGCACGATTTCTGTTAAAAAACAAAATTGTTGATACGGAAGACATTAAAGGATTCAATGACGAAGGTTATTGGTTTTATCCACAACTTTCGAATGAAAATAAGTATGTGTTTGTAAGATAGTAATTGGTTTTAGGCTTTATTAATTATCATTTTTTTTAATTTCAAATAATACCACATTATGAATAATAATAGTTTCATTAAAAAAACAGTAATTTTTGCAACCATTGCAATTCTAATAACTATAATTCTTTTTGCTCAAAAAAAAGACACTACTCCACTCTCCCTTCGCTGGAAAAAAGTAGAAAAATTAGCCGAACAGCAATTGCCTGAATCGGCTCTACAAGAGGTAAATGAAATATTGGCACAGGCCAAAGAAGATAATAATTCTATACAAATTATTATTGCTAATATATATAAAATGCGTTTTACGCTCGAAATTGACCCTGATAAAGCTCCTGTTTTGATACGCGAGTTCGAAACTATGGCTCAAAACGAAACTGCACTTGATAAAAAGGCATTACTACTATCGATGAGTGCCGAAATGTATGCTAATTATTATCAAAACAATGCGTGGACAATAGATCAAAGAACAAAAGTAGAAGGAACAATCCCGGAAGATATTAAGGAATGGACAAAAAATATTTTTTACGATAAAATTGAAATTCTCCTTTCATTATCATTGCAAAACAAAGCTGATTTGCAACAAACAGATGCATTAAAATATGAAGCATTACTTGACAAAGGCGATGATAGCAGATTATTTCAGCCTACATTATTCGATTTTTTGGCTTATCGAAGCATTCATATACTCCAACAAGTATCCCAAGCCTGCGATTTGAAAAATCCACTGCAAAACGATACATATTATGCCAATGCTACTGATTTTGTAAAGTTTGTACAAGATTCGGCTTATACAAGCACAGTTGAAAATAAAACAATGAGCATTTACCAACAACTTATTGAATTTCATACCAATAATAATAATCAACAAGCCTTAGTATATGCCGACCTCAACCGATTGCAATTTATCAAAGGCATTCGACAAGATAACGAACTATATCTCAAAGCTTTGAATGAGTTGGAGCAAAAATATGCTTCAAACGAGCTTTTAGTTGAGGTTTTAAACTACAAAGCGGCGTTTTATTTGGATCCATTTAATATACCAAATAATAATTCCAATAAACGTACTGCTTATGATATTTGCAATAGAGGCATTA
>JBMOHZ010000158.1:0-5993 GCA_049317585.1 Paludibacter sp. | reverse complement strand
AAAAGATAAGTTAAAGCCCACGCCGTTTGGCGCAGGCGTTTACTAACTTATTTCTTATAGTTCTATTAAATTGGCGATTTTCTGGAACTGAAATAAAAGCTAACGCTTTTGTTTAATATGTAATGCCGCTGTCGCTACAGCGGGCGAAAAACAAATACTCAAAAAAGGATAATACGTGGTTTTGAGTATTTGATATGCAAATATAAAGATTTTTTTTAGTGTTTGTTTTTTACCCCACAAAACTACAAAAAACTATTCAGATTTACTGCTTATTTGTTAATAAATTTGAGACGAAATAAAGTGTATGTGTATTTCAAATTTTAGAAGTGGTGTTATTGACTCTTGTTTTTATAAATTATTCGCTAAATTGATTCCTTAAAAGTTTCCCGCAAGGGCATAATGGGTTACTTTTACCCTTTGCGGGATTTCCGCAAGTGTAATATTGGTTGGTTTTCCATTTGCGGGAATTTTCCGAAATGATATTTTCAATTACAATTGCCTTTCCGTGAGCTTCCCTTAACGTGTTTTTCTTAAACAAAAGCCATTCCGTGAGCTTCCCATAATGAGTTATTCTTTAACAAATGCCATTCCGTGAGTTTCCCGTACTGAGTTATTCTTTAATAATTGCCTTTCCGTGAACTTCCCGTAATGAATTTTACATTAACAATTGCCTATCCGTGAGCTTCCCGAAACGTGTTTTATGAATAAATATCTCGTATTATTTTCAGCCGATATGCATGATTTAGCTTGATTCATAACTGATAATCAACACTGCTTCAGTATTATTTTAACCAAAAGTAGTATTCTTTTTTGTTGATTGGTGTTTGCATCACTTAAAATGCCAAATGTGTTTATGTTGAAATAAATTTTTTAGCAAAATCTATTTAGCAAATAATCAAAATTTTGTATCTTTGCACTCGATTTTAAGCAGTTAAAATTATTACATCGATTATTCAATCAAAAAAATATAAAAATCAGATTCAAAATGGAAGATTTAAATGCCGTTGTGCAACAAGTAGTTCAGGTTTCACCTATCATGAAAGTATTCAGAATAGCTCCGCTGGGTTGGGAATTACCCGATTTTAAACCCGGACAATTTGTGGCTATTGGTTTACCACCATCGAGCGAGAAATGTGCCGAAGCTACCGACGAGCCTGTTGAGCCCGATCAAGAAAAGCTTATTAAAAGAGCTTATTCAATTGCTTCGTCCAATTTATCGAAAGATTATGTAGAGTTTTACATTACGTTGGTACATTCAGGTGCTTTAACTCCTCGTTTATTTAACTTGAATATTGGTGACAAAATATGGATGGGCAATAAGTTCGTTGGTATGTTTACGCTGGATCAAATTGCCGAAGATCAAAATATTGTGCTGATTGGTACAGGAACTGGTGTAGCGCCTTATATGAGCATGTTGCGTACCGATGCTTTGCACCGCAAAGGAAATATTGTAGTAATTCATGGTGCTGCTAACTCGTGGGATTTGGGTTACTCTTCGGAGTTAAACTTGCTACAAGTGTTGTCGCCTAAATTCAAATATATCCCTACTATCACTATGCCCGACCGCGAATATACACCTTGGAGTGGACGTACGCAGTTTATTCAGGATATTTGGGAAGAAGCTGCAATTGAAAAAATGTGGGGATTTAAACCAACTGCCGAAAATACACATGTATTCCTTTGTGGAAATCCAAACATGGTAAATGGTATGGTTGAATGTCTTGAAAAAGAAGGGTTTAAAGAACATACACGCAAAGAAGTAGGACAGATTCACGTTGAACGTTTTAATTAATAGTTTTTTAACTGATTAATTAAAAAGCTATTAGATTTTATTTATTCACTTCGGTGAGTTCCCGATAAAAAGGCTGTTTTAAAAAGCAGGTTGATCGCAAATAAATCGCAATTAAGTGCAAATTCGTTTATTACAAATATTTATATTTCAATGAATTATAAATTTGTGTAACTTCGAAATTTTGTAAAACATTGTTATTTACGTTCAACCTGCTTTTTCTATTCCTAAACCGTACTAACCTGTTTTTATGGGAAATAGCATTAAAAAAGAACAAAAAAGCAATCGGTTTTGATTTTTTAATCCTTTAGCGTATGTATATTTGCTCACAAAATTGTATTTTTGTATGGTTAATATTTTTCAACAACATTCACAACTCGATTTTTACTTTAAAAAGATAGATATGCGCAAATTTGGTTTAGTTATAATCTTATCGATAATAGTGCGAATGATGTTCGCTCAGGATTTTGAGGTTTCGCCTGTATTAATGAATTTCAATGCCGAACCTGGCGAAATTCAGAAGAAACAACTAACACTTATCAATCACTCGGCTCAACCACAAAAATACAATTTGAAAATATCGGATTTTATTTTGGATGCCGATGGAAATAGAAAAGTGGTGCCACTTGGAAGTAGCAAGCGCTCGTGTGCCGATTGGATAAATATAACACCTTCATTTATTGAACTTAATCCCAATCAAACGGCTCAGCTCGATGTGATGATGACAGTTCCTAAAGATGGTTTTTCGTCGCGTTGGTGTATGGTTCATGTAGAAGTTGCCAAAGAACAAACTGCTTTCGAAGCTGATAAAACATTGGCTACAGGGGTTTTATTAGTTCCACGTATTGTGGTTATGATTAAACAATCGCCACGCAGTAATAGTAATTACAAAGCTACAATAAGCGGATTAAAAGAAATTACCAAAAAATCGGATAAATCGCAAATATTTGAGGTGCTGGTTTCGAACGTTGGCGATAATGTAATTGATGCCAATGTATATTTGCAACTTGCTAATTTGCAAACGGGTAAGGAAGAAAAGTTCAATATTGTGAAAACTACTATCTATCCAGATGCTTCGCGCAAAATTACATTACAAATACCTCGTATTGCTGCAAAAGGGAAATACGTTTTAGGTGCAATTCTTGATTACGGCCACCGTCAACCACTTGGTGGAACACAACTTATGCTCGAAATAAAATGATAATCAATCGCTTATATATAATTCTCGTTTTCATTTCTTTGTCTGTTTTGCTTACGGCTCAACGCAAGGTGGCAACTTATTACGATGTCGAAAAAAAGATTCCAAAAGAAGTTTATTTTGTAATTGATCATCAAAAGTTAGGAACCGTAAAGCATGGTTTTTATACTATTTGGTATGCCGATAAAAAATTATGGCAAGAGGGTTTGTACGATTATGATAAGCTCGATGGTAAATGGGTGGATTATTACGATACGGGTATTTTGAAACAAGAACTTCATTATTTTAAGGGTTTACTTGATGGAACTTTGAAATTTTATTATCCAACAGGTCAGTTGATGCAGCATGCTGAATATAAGCAAGATAAGTTGGATGGTGTTGTAAATAATTATTACGAAGACGGAAAAGTTCAAGAAACAGGTTTGTACAAAGAAGGATTGCTTGATGGCGATTTCAAAGCTTACTACGAAGATGGTAAACCTCGGATTATGCGGACTTATAAAATGGGAATTGAGGACGGTTTTTCGGTAACTTACTTCGAAAACGGAAATGTGCGCGACCGTGCTTTTATGAAAAATGGATTTTGTGATGGACAATTTATTGATTATTACAAGGATTATGCAAATGGAACTGTAAATAAAATTTGTCAGTACCAAAATGGTAGATTAAATGGCAAATTATCGTGGTTTTATCCTTCGGGAAACTTAAAATATGAGTGTTTATATGTTAATGACAGCATTCAGGGAATAGTTAAAGAGTTTTACGATTCTACAGTTGTAGCTTTAAGGCAATCTGGTCCATACAAAGGCAATAAGAAAAATGGCAAGTGGAAATCGCTTTTCCCGAATGGTAATATTTATACTTCGGGTAAGTATCTGGACGATGTGTTCGATGGTGAATGGGTGATTAATTACGCTGATGGTGCTATTAAACAAAAAGGGAGTTATAAAAAAGGAAAAGCAGTAGGTGAGTGGCAGTTTTACTACGAAACTGGTGAACTTAAAAATAAAGGGAATTATGTAGATGATTTCAAATCGGGAATTTGGGTTACCTATTATAAGGATGGGAAATTAATGTCGGAAATCACTTTTGAAAAAGGACAGCGAAATGGTATAGCAAAAGCATACAATCAGAATGGTAAATTGGTAGAAACTACATATTACAAAAATGGTGAAATTATACCTAAGAAAAAGCGAAAATAGTATTGTCGTTACATTGCTTTTGATGCTACTATTCTTTAGTGCCTGTGTAAGCAACGATCCGGTTAGCTATACAAGTATAAAAGGGGCTTGGAAATGTAGGGAAACTTCGCAGTTGGCACCTCGTACCTATCTGATTGATATTTATAAATCTAAAAGTGGAGAAACGAATTATTTATTCAGCAATTTTCATAATATAGGCGTTTCGGGCGAATACGATATAAATTTTACAGTAATTGATAATAAACTCACATTTCCTCCTACCGAGAATTCAAATATCAGAATTAAGTCAGGGTCTGGTACTGTAAGTGCTGATTTTAAATTAATTCTACTTGATTACGTTATTTATAATGGCGTTAACGACATACAGTATCATGCCGAATATACGCGTTGATAAGTAATTAAGGATTTCCAATACTATTGAATTTGTAAAGCTGATTACCATTGTCGAATTGTATTTCGCGCTTTTTCTCCACAAATATAAAATCTACATTAATAGTTTTGTTCTGGGTGAATTGCACTTGTATTTCGTCGTTATCAATGCGGAAGTATTCTCCAAATACATTATTCACTTTTACAGTATATTTGTCGGCATTGGGCACACTCAGAATAAATGCACCAAAATTATCGGTTAACACGGAGTAGTTCTCTCCATTTTTGCCACGAGCAGTAACACGTACACCACTTAAATCAATTTTACCTTCCGTACTATTGGCATCACGTGCCAACACAATTCTACCTTTTATTTTATAGCTCTCAGCAAGTGGAATAAATAAAGTGTTGTTTTTTTCGTTGTAATATCCTTGTTCAGTACCATTTAAAAAGTAAAGATATTGAAGGTTTGTAAGCGGGCTGAAATTTAAATTGTACCTGTCGCGAGGTAAATTCTCAATCATTATCTCGCCCTGAACATCCGAAATTAATTTTATTTCGGGTATGTTACTTATTTCGTTATTTTTCAACTGGTCTTTTTCAACCGTTACTAATATGTCCGATACAGGTGGCTCATTGTCCGATTTTAATCTATTTCCATCTAAGTCGTTGAAAAATACCGCTTTTAAATTGTGGTATTTCAATCGGGGTTGTTGAATGTTGAATGCTTTATTTATACCTACCACTACATTTAAGTCTTTGGTAGAAACACGACCTGCCTCATCGTCAAGTACTCGAATATTGGTATACATAAATCCACTTATTGATAAATTCCAACCATTTTTCAAAAACTGGTCGTATTTAATATTGTAAGCAATGTTTTCGCGTCCCGATGGCATATAATAAGCGTAATTAAGGTAAGCGCTGAGTTTCACTTTTCGATTAAAAAAGTAGTTTTCATACGATGGTCTGAATTGTATGCTGCTCGACAGTGTTGGTTGTTCGTCAACTTGCACGCTGCGGTAGAGGTCACTTGTTGAACCGCTTGTATAATAAGCATTTACACGCCATAAATTATCGAAATAATTTAACCCAACGGTATAAAATAAATTGTTGTTAAGTGTAAAATCTTTTAAACTGGGATCAGAAGTTTTAAAATTGAATCGGATATTGCTAAGAGTAACGTTTGGAGTAATGGAGCGATATCCTCCCAGTTTAACAGTTGCCGAAGTCCAAATTCCTGGTTGATACGTTATAAATTCGTTTTTGTAATTTTGAACTCCACTAAATTGTTGCCTGCTTGAACCATTATAGTTTGGTCCAATTTGATAAATTACATTCGAAGCATAAATCGACATGCTTAATCGGGCATAATCGGATAAGTTATAGTTTGCTGGAGTATCAAAATTTGATGGAAAACGCGATGTGGCATATA
>JBMOHZ010000157.1:0-5993 GCA_049317585.1 Paludibacter sp. | reverse complement strand
CCAGTTAATCCATTCATAACATTTGAAGCACCAGCATTTGTAAGTTCCTGATCCGAAACTTTTGCTGTAGCTACCCCCATTTCGCGAGGACTTCTTTTAATACCAAATGCAGTTACTACAACTTCGTCGATAGCTTTTGCATCAGACTCCATTTTAACTAGCATACCACTTTTTGCATCTACTTCAATAGTTTTCATACCTACGTACGAAATAACCAAAGTTTTTGCACTTCCTGCAACTGCAACAGTAAATTCACCATCCATACCAGTAATAGTACCAGTGGTAGTTCCTTTTACCATAACCGATGCTCCGATAACAGGTTGCCCATCTTCAACTGATAGCACTTTACCGCTAACAGATTTCGACTGAGCATTAACCAAACCCACACCTATCAGAAAAAGACAGGCCCATAAGAACGTTAGTTTTCTCATAAATTTAACATTTTTGTTTATAAATCATTTAATTGCGCTTTTTAACCGAATTTTAATAATCGAGAGTGCAAATATAGAGTATTAGTTTTTAAAAAACAAGCGTTTTTGATGATAAAAAGTAAAAATATACATTTTAAGCGTTTCTATATGACACAAATAATTGAATAAATATACCTAAAAGTAAGAATTTTTTGTTTGTTAAGTAATTTATACAGAGTACAACTAATAGTATTAAACATCTGTATTACTGATAGTTATATGCATATCATCAATATACCAAGTGTTAAATTGATATTTTAAAGGGCGTTTAATAGTTGAATTGAAATTCATATAAAAAAAAATGATGTTTATGTAAGTAATTTTTTAATAATGTGGTAAAATCGTGGGTGCGAATAGCCGTATTTTTTGGTTTTACGTTTGTATATCTTAAACATTTTAATGGTCACTATAATTAAATATTGTTTAGTGATGCTTTAGCGATATGATTTAAATATAGTTTCAGTTAGCCTAATTGACGAAATTATAATATCAATCTTTTTCGCAAAATATTGCAAATTTGGAATTATTATAAAAACAATTTCAACAATTTCTTGTTATAATTTTTACTTTTATAAAACGAAACACTAAAACCATATATTTAGCTATTCTAAAATCAGAATTAGTAGATAATAGTTCATATTTCAAATTTATCATTATTTTTTTGTCAATAAATACGGAAAAATTTCCGTAATTTTGCAACTCAATTTATACAGTATGGAAACAAGTTTTTTTGCTTCAGATTATCAACCAGTATTAATACAAACAATTGTTGCTTTATCATTTGTGGTATTGACAATGGTTATTACAAACGTAATAATTAAGACAGGTAAAAGAGTTCGAACACTCAAAAAAGAGGAAAACTTTGAATGTGGAATCGAAATTCAGGGGAATGCACGCTTCCCTTTTTCAGTAAAATACTTCCTGATTGCTATTCTTTTTGTTCTTTTCGATGTTGAAGTAATTTTCTTTTACCCTTGGGCAGTGAATTTTAAAGACGCTGATTGGAGTGGTTTTCTCAATATGTTACTGTTTATGGTAGTTTTTATTTTTGGATTCTACTATATATATAAGAAGGGTGCTTTTGATTGGAATAAAGAGCAGGAATAATAGCCTCTAACCCCTAAAGGGGGACAGAAAAAGCCACTTTGGGTTTTGGGGCAATATAATAATAATGTTATGAGTGAAATTAAAGATAAAAAATATAATGTAGTTGAAGCACCCGAAGGTGTAACCGGACATGGGTTTTTTGCAACTACGCTGGATAAGGCAGTGGGTTTGGCACGAAAAAACTCACTTTGGCCACTGCCATTTGCTACTTCGTGTTGTGGTATAGAGTTTATGGCAACCATGGGTGCACACTATGATTTGGGGCGATTTGGTGCTGAACGTTTGAGTTTTTCTCCTCGTCAGGCCGATTTGTTAATGGTAATGGGTACTATTGCTAAAAAAATGGCACCGGTTGTTCAACAGATTTACGAACAAATGGCAGAGCCTCGCTGGGTAATTGCCGTGGGAGCATGTGCTTCGAGTGGTGGTGTTTTTGATACATATAGTGTATTACAGGGAATTGATAAAGTGGTACCAGTAGATGTGTATGTGCCTGGATGTCCACCTCGTCCGGAACAAATAATCGATGGTTTTATGAAAATTCAGGAATTGGTTGGAAATGAGCCGCTTCGAAGGAGATACAGCCCCGAATATAAAGAATTGTTGGATAGTTATGGTATTAAGATAAATAGAATTAATGAATAATACTGAATTACTACAGGAACTAAAAAGCAAATTTGACCGTAATATTATAGCGGTTGATGAAAATGCTGATATATATACGCTTACAATTTCAGCAGTGAGCGTAAAACCGATACTCTCGTTTTTGAAGGAAGAAAAAGATTTCATTTTCTTAACTGATTTGTGCGGTATTCATTACCCTGATAAAGAAAGAGAATTGGGCGTGATTTATCATTTGCATAATTTGTTGGAAAACAGACGGATGCGAATAAAAACATTTGTAACCAAAGCAAATCCTAAAGTTGAAAGTGTGTGTTCGGTGTATTCGGCAGCAAACTGGATGGAACGCGAAACGTTTGACTTTTATGGTATTGACTTTGTAGGTCATCCAAATCTGATACGCATATTGAATGTGGAATATATGGATTATTTCCCTATGCGGAAAGAATATCCGCTGGAAGATGCTACCAGAACAGATAAAGACGATAGTTTTTTTGGAAGATAAACACCTCTCCCTCAACCCCTCTCAAAAGGGCGAGGGGAGCAAGAAATTAAATAAATGAAAACTACATATTCAGAACACCATTTAGACTTAACCAAGCAGGACGAACAGGTTCACAGTACGCTGAACCTTGGCCCTACGCATCCGGCTACGCATGGTATTTTTCAAAATATTTTGTTGATGAATGGCGAAACAATTGTTGATGCCGAACAAACCATAGGCTATATTCATCGTGCTTTTGAGAAAATTGCCGAACGTCGCCCGTATTACCAAATTACGACACTCACCGACCGACTAAATTATTGCTCATCGCCTATCAACAATATAGGTTGGCACTTGGCGGTTGAAAAATTGCTTGGTGTAGAGCCAGGCAAACGTGTTGATTATATGCGCATAATAGTTATGGAGTTGGCTCGAATTGCCGACCACTTGGTGTGTAATAGTGTAATTGGTGTGGATAGTGGTGCGTTGACAGGTTTTGTGTATCTGTTTGAAGAGCGCGAAACTATATACGAAATTTACGAAGAGCTTTGTGGTGCACGTTTAACCACAAATTTAGGTCGTGTAGGTGGTTTTGATAGGGATTTTACGCCTTTAGCTATTCAAAAAATTAAAGCCCTAATGAAACGTTTGCCAAAAGTGCTGCATGAATTTGAAAATCTACTTATGCGCAACCGTATTTTTATGGACAGAACGGTGAATGTGGGTGGTTTATCAGCCGAAAGAGCATTGAATTATGGTTTTTCGGGGCCAAATCTTCGAGCAACTGGCATTGATTACGATGTGCGTGTAATGGAACCTTATTGTTCGTACAACGATTTTGAATTCGTAGTTCCAGTTGGACAAAACGGAGATGTTTACGATCGTTTTTGTGTTCGACAAACCGAAATGTGGGAAAGTATAAAACTGATTAATAATGCATTGGATAATTTACCTGAAGGAAAATTCAATACCGAAGTGCCGGCATTTTTTCTACCGCCAAAAGAAGAGGTTTATAGTCAGATGGAACCGCTAATTGCTCATTTTAAGATGATAATGGGTGAGATTGATGTTCCTGAAAAAGAAATTTATAAAGCAGTAGAAGCTGCCAATGGTGAATTAGGATTTTATTTGGTGGCCGATGGTGGCCGATCGCCATACCGTTTGCATTTCCGCCGTCCGGGATTTATTTATTACCAAGCTTTCCCTGAAATTATTAAAGGTTCGTCGCTATCCGATGCCATTTTGACAATGAGTAGCATGAATGTGATTGCGGGGGAATTGGATGCGTAATCAATTAATAATTAATAATTAACAATTAATAATTGAACTCTAGTATGAGTCAAAAATATTTTAAACATAAACTCTACGTAAAAAAAGGACTTGATATTGCCTTTACGTCAGAGACTTTGGAGAAAATTCAAAGTATAATTTCGCATTATCCTGATGGACAGCAAAAATCAGCTTTGATACCGTTATTGCACATTGCGCAAGAGGAATTTGGTGGAAGTTTGAATGTGGATATTATGGATTATGTAGCAGAATTGCTTCAAATTACACCCATTGAAGTATACGAAGTGGCTACTTTTTATTCGCAGTTTTACATTGACCCTGTTGGTAAATATGTAATTGAAGTGTGTCAAACAGGCCCATGTTCAATTTGTGGTGGCGACGAAATAATAGCATATCTCGAAGAAAAATTGCAAATAAAAGTGGGTGAAACTACAGCGGATAATTTATTTTCGCTGAAAGCGGTGGAATGTTTGGGGGCTTGTGGTTCAGCTCCTGTATTGCAGGTAAATACGGAGTTTCACGAGTTTTTAGACCTGCATAAAATTGATGAAATAATAGCTGATTTACGCAGTAAAAAAGATGTAAAAAAACCCGAAGAGCTGACATGGAAAGAAAGATTATCTTAGAACGTATTGAAGTTGAAGGCATCCACTCTTTTGAAGTTTATCGCAAAAACGGTGGATATAAATCGGTAGAGAAAGCTTTGAAAACGCTTACTCCAGACCAAATAGTGGAAGATGTGAAAACATCAGGCTTGCGAGGGCGTGGTGGAGCTGGTTTTCCAACGGGAATGAAGTGGAGTTTTATTGATAAAAAATCGGAAAACCCGCGCTATTTAGTCTGTAATGCCGACGAAAGTGAGCCAGGCACATTCAAAGATCGTTATTTGCTGATGAATATTCCACATCGATTGATTGAAGGAATGATATGTTCGGCATATGCACTGGGTTCAAACAAAGCTTATATTTATGTCCGTGGTGAGTTTAAGGCTATTATTGGTATTTTAAACGAAGCTCTTAAAGAAACGCGTAAGGCTGGATTTTTAGGGAAAAATATACTTGGTTCGGGCTACGATTTGGATATTCATGTTCACACCGGAGCCGGAGCATATATTTGCGGCGAAGAAACAGCTTTGCTCGAATCGCTGGAAGGAAAACGTGGTAATCCACGCCTGAAACCACCATTTCCCGCTATCAAAGGACTTTATGGTTGCCCAACAGTGGTCAACAATGTAGAAACATTAGCCAATATTGGTTGGATTGTAAATAACGGTGGCGAAGCCTATTCAAAAATTGGAATTGGTCGTAGCACAGGCACAAAACTGATTTCGGCATGTGGAAATATCAATAATCCAGGTGTTTATGAAATTGAAATGGGTTTGTCTGTGGAAGAATTTATTTACAGCGATAAATATTGTGGCGGAATTAAGAATGGCAAAGAACTGAAAGCAGTTGTTCCTGGCGGTTCGTCGGTGCCTATTCTCCCTAAAGACTTAATACTGAAAACAGCCGAAGGTCAAACACGATTGATGAGTTACGAATCATTATCCGAGGGTGGATTTATTAGTGGTTCGATGCTGGGTTCTGGCGGCTTTATTGTGTACGATGAAGATCAGTGCATTGTAAAAAACACCTTCAATTTCTCCCGTTTCTATCATCACGAGTCATGTGGACAATGTTCGCCTTGCCGCGAAGGAACAAGTTGGCTCGAAAGTATACTTCAGCGATTTGTGAATGGTGAAGGACGAATGAAAGATATTGATTTGCTGGTAAGTATTGCCTCAAAAATTGAAGGAAACACAATATGTCCGTTGGGTGACGCGGCTTCGTGGCCGGTGGCTGCAGCAATCAGGCATTTCAGGAGTGAATTTGAAGCGAAGGTAAATGGTAAATTGTAAATGAAAAAATAGTAAATTCTTTTCAATGTATAAAATAACAATTGATACTAAAACCATAGAGGTACAACCTGGCACTACCATTCTGCAAGCTGCACGAATGATTGGCGGCGACATTGTGCCACCA
>JBMOHZ010000156.1:0-6036 GCA_049317585.1 Paludibacter sp. | reverse complement strand
GATTTTACAGCCGAAATATACCACTTTGCTGGTATAATATTCGAAAAAATTTGCAACGGTAATGGCATGTTTTCGATAGGAAAAATCATACCCGAAAGTAGCATAACGGGTATCATAAGTGCCATTCCCGAAATTAGCATAGCAGCTACCTGCGATTCGGTAAGAGTCGAAATAAGTAAGCCAAGTGCCAGCGCTACAAAAATATAAAGCATCGATATGATGACCAAGGTTATAAAACTTCCCGCTATAGGAACTTTAAGTACAAAAACCGATAATATTATAATTGTGAGGAAGTTAATGCATGATAAAACAAAATAGGGCGTTATTTTAGCTAAAATGGTATAAATGGGTTTCATGGGCGAAACCAACAGAATTTCCATAGTGCCTTTCTCTTTTTCGCGCACAATGGCAATGGATGTCATCATGGCACAAATCAAAATTAAAATCATGCCCAACACGCCAGGTACAAAATTAAAAGCACCAATCATTTGCGGGTTGTAAAGCATTTTCACTTCGGGTGTAATTTGATATGGATTTTTCATTGTCCCCATCATTTCTTGCTGATACGAAGCTATGATATTTGAAACATAAAAAGTAAACGAAGTGGCAGCATTGGGGTCAGTGGCATCGGCAATGAGCTGAATATGAGCAGTTCCATCGTGTTTTAATTTGGCTTCGAAATCATTTTCGAATACCAATACTAATTTTGCATGGCTGTCTCTGAATGTTTGTTGTATGTCGTTGTTACTATGAATGGTGTTTACTACATCAAAATACGAACTGGCATCAATACGTTCAACAAGTTTTGTGGTAACTTCGTCGTTTTCAGGAATAAGCACAGCTACGCGCGTATCTTTCACTTCGGTTGTTAATGCAAATCCAAACAAAATTATTTGGATTATTGGCATTAATAGTAATATAAGTATGGTTGTTTTATCGCGCAAAATATGATAAAACTCTTTTCGAACAAACGATAGTAACTGCTTCATTTTTATTCTATTCGTTGACTTTTACGTGCTAATTTCTGAAATACTTCATCCATGTTTTTAGCACCATAATGTGCTTTTAAGTTTTTGGGGCTATCCAGTGCCTCTATGCGTCCATCTACCATTATCGAAACCCGATTACAATACTCGGCTTCGTCCATGTAATGTGTTGTTACAAATACTGTTATGCCGTTTTCGGCCGCTTTGTATATCATTTCCCAAAACATGCGTCGAGTTACAGGGTCAACTCCACCGGTTGGTTCGTCCAGAAAAACTACCTGTGGTTGATGAAAAATGGCAACCGAAAATGCCAGTTTTTGTTTAAAGCCGAGTGGGAGCGAAGCAACTAACATGTCACGCTCTTTCTCAAAATTTAATTCATGCATTAATTTGTCGGTTTTCAGCTTAATGTCGCGGTCTTTCATACCATAAATACCTGCAAAAAGCTCTATATTTTCCCAAACTTTTAAATCGTCATACAATGAAAACTTTTGACTCATATAGCCAATACTTTTTTTGACTTTTTCGGATTGGGTGTGAATGTCGAAACCTGCCACTGTGCCTATGCCAGCTGTGGGTTTACTTAGTCCACAAAGCATACGCATAGCCGTGGTTTTACCGGCACCATTAGCTCCCAGAAATCCGAAAATTTCACCTCGCTCCACTTCGAACGAAATATGATCGACGGCTGTAAAATGCCCAAATTGCTTGGTTAAATTGGTAGCTGTTATTACGTTGTCCATGTTGTTGATAATTCCATAAAACAATCTTCTATGGTGGGTTCTATGTTGGTTATTTCAATGTTGGTGTGGCTGCATTCCACAAGATATTCTTCTAATTTTTTAATTTCCAATTTTTTGTTTTCGACGGATACATGATGTGCATCGCCAAATGCAAAACAATTTTCGAATAATGTATTGTTACGTAGGTCGTTGAGTAATTTTGACATATTGTTGCTCTGTACAGCCCAAAGTTGATTTTTGTATTGATTTACAATGTTTTGTGGTGTGTCTATTGTCAAAAATTTTCCCTTTTGAATTAATGCTATACGGTCGCACAAACTTGCTTCGTCCATATACGGTGTGGATACTAAAATAGTGATTCCTTGTGCTTTAAGCTTTTTAAGCATTCCCCAAAACTCTTTACGCGAAACAGGATCAACACCCGTGGTGGGTTCGTCCAGAAATAAAACAGTTGGTTTGTGTATCAATGCGCAACTAAGTGCTAATTTTTGCTTCATACCGCCCGATAGTTTTCCTGCACGTCGCTTTTTGAAAGGTTCAATTTGCTGATATATGTCTTTAATTAATTCGTAGTTTTCCTCCACCGTAGTATTAAAAACAGTTGCAAAAAACTCTAGATTTTCCTCTACCGTCAAATCCTGATACAGCGAAAACCGTCCAGGCATATATCCCACACACTTCCGTATCTCACGATAATCTTTCACAACATCAAAACTATTTACAATAGCCAAACCTTGATTGGCCAAAATAAGTGTGGTAAGTATCCTGAAAAGTGTTGTTTTTCCGGCACCATCAGGCCCAATAATGCCAAATATTTCACCCTCAGCAACTTCAAAACTTATACCATCCAAGGCAATTGTTTTTCCGTAACTTTTATGTAAATCACTGCATTTAACCATTTTATAGTTGTAAATTATTAATTGTGAATTGTTAATTATTAATTATTAATTATTCTCACGTTTCCATACATTCCAATCTTCAATAAACCATCGTTTTTTACGGCAATTTTTACAGCATATACCAAGTTTGCACGTTCGTCGCGGGTTTGTATGGTTTTAGGCGTAAATTCGGCTTTGGATGCTATCCAACTCACTTTTCCTTCGTATTGCTTGCTTTCTTTTTCGCCCGAATCGGAAAAAACCTGTACTTTTTGACCTATTTTGATTTGGTTTAATTGATCGGAACTAATGTAAGCTCTAAGAATTATATTTTGCGTGTCGGCTACTTTAAATAGCGCTTTACCAGGCGAAGCAAGTTCTCCTTTTTCAGCATATTTAGTTAGTACAGTGCCAGCAATTGGTGAACTTATTCTACATTTAAAAAGTTGATCTTCAATTTGTTTAACTTGTATTTTCATAGCTTCGTCTTCGTCAGATATACTGCTGCTTGTAAGCTCTAAACTCGATTTAAGTGCAATTTGTTGCTTTTCGAGAACGGCAATTTGAGCATTTATGTCATCCAATTGTTTTTGGTTTACTGCATTGGCATTTACCAAATTCTGAATGCGCTTCAATTCGGATTTTGCAGTAGCAATTTGTTGCTCCAATGCTGCCAATTGTTTATTAGTATCAGGTTTACGGTTTTGCAACGCTTTACGACTGGCTGTTAATTGTTGTTTTTTCAAATAAAGTTGTACACTGTCAATGTTCCCAACTACTTGATTTTCGGTTAGTTCCTGACCTTCAATTATGTCGAAGTTAAGAATTTTACCCATTGCTTCGGACGATACAATTACTTCAGTTGCTTCGAAAGTACCTGCAGCATCAAAATCGTTTGTTGATTTTTTACAAGATATAAAGCCTATTAATAGTATAAAACTGAAAATTAATTGCTTTCTAAATTTCATTTTTGTTTTCATATTAAATGTATTTTTTATCCCCTTTAGGGGTTTGGGGTTTAATTATTAATATTGTTTTTTAGCTGATATACAGCCATATATAGTTGTATTTCGTGAAGTGTGCGAGCTTGACGAGCCATGCTTTCGGCGTTTACATCGCGTAGCATATCGGTAATGGTGGCAGTGCCATTGTCGAGTTTTGCTGTGGTTGCTTTTTTAATATTTGTTCGTAGCAGAATTATTTCATCGTCATTTTTCATTGTCGCTTTCAATTTTTCAATTTCATTTATTTGTTGGCGATTTTGAAGATTATTGTTGAATAAAAAGGTCTCTTTTTGAATGTCGACCGATTTTTGGTTCAGCGTTATTTTCTCCAAATTGTTTTTTTGTGAATAATAACCACTCAAATTCCACGAAAGGCGTAAACCTCCTATATAATAAGGCGATATTTCATTCGAGAGCATGTTCAATCCAGGTTTACCATAACCACCCTGAACAAAAAGTCCAACCTTTGGCAAATTGCTTGCAGTAATCATATCGCGCTGACTGTTAAGTGCTTTGTTTTGTGTGTCTAGCAGTAATAAAGCAGGATGCTTGTTTTCAGATGTATAATCAATAATAGCAATTATTGGTTTCGAAAATTCAGTTTTATCGCTTATATTCAAGCTCGTAAATGCATTTAGCATTTCGATAAATGATTTTCGGGTAGCTTGTAAATCGTTTTCCTTCTGTGCTAGGTTTAACTGCTCAACGCGTACGGCATCAATATCAGCTTGTCCTGCAATGCCATTTTGTTTGAGAGCAATCACTCGTTCGTAGTTTGACTGCAAATCGGTTTTAATTAGCGATAATTGCTCCAATTGTTCGTTAAGTAATAAAATGCCAAAATATAGCTGATTTACACGTTCTTTTAAAGTATATAAATCTACTTCCAGTTTTTGTTTTTCGGCTTCGGCTTGTGCTTTTACAATATTTTTTTGCGCCTTTACCACACCGCCGTCCCACACGGTCTGACTAACATCCAAGGTCACACCGTATTGCTCTTTGGATTGCTCCATAGTGCGATTGATTGGTGGAGGTAAAGTTATTTTAATAGCTTCGGACTGATAAGTAACTTTAGCACCTAAATTGAGTTGGGGTAACCAGGCTTTACTTGCATTGGCAATGTTATATTCTGTCGTTTTTTCAATCAAACCATATTGTTTGGTAAGCGGATATTGCTCACGCGCTTTTTGCTGGCAAAGTTCTAGTGTAAGATTCTGACTCATACTCCAAAACGGCATTGTCAGCAATACAATTTTTAAACTTAATCTCTTCATTTTTAATTTGTTTATAAATTAGGGACGTAAATAACTCAATACAATATTAACATTTTCGGAACGACGATGAGCCAGTAAAAACTTTGTTTGTAAGTCGTTAAGTTCAGCAACATTCACTGCTATGGGCAGCATGGTAAACAATGCCAAGTTGAGCGAAATAATTGTTAGCATAATATCCAAAAACGTACAATTTCTTATTCTACCAGCAGCAATTTCAATTGCTAATTCTTTGTTCATAATAGAAATAAGCTTCTCTGGTAATTCATGAAGTCTTTCTTTTAAAATTTTTATCTGATCAGGCTGACGTGATAATTCATTTAAAATTAACATTGGCATTTTTGGATTATCGGACAAAATATCAAAATGACTTTCAACAATATGTTTAATTTTATCGGTAAAACTCAGGTTTGTGAGTTGTGTAGTGTCAAAAACTCTATGAAAAAGCATTTTGAACTTGCTTTCGAAAATTGAATTAAATAAATTTTCTTTTGTTCGAAAGTAATAATGTATCAACGCCTGATTGCAACCTACTACTTTGGCAATTTGTGTGGTCGAAGTCGATGCAAACCCTTTTTCCAAAAATAGCTGTTCTGCCGTATCCAGAATCAGTTGTTCCATTGATTTCTCAGTGTTAATTTCCATATTTAATAAGTTAGTTTAATAAGTCTATTAATACGCTGCAAAGTAATATAAATGTTTTGATATGGCAAAGTTAAATATGTTTAAATATATTACGTTTAGTTCCCAATTTGGGAATATGTAGGTATCTTTGCAAAAAAGAAATTATTGAATGGAACGAATTTTTGCAAAAAGTACGCTGCGTGAATTTTGGGAAATTTATCCCGACTCGGAACAATATCTTAAAACTTGGTACAATACAGCAATCAATTCAAATTGGTTTACTCCAAATGATATTAAAAATAGTTATGTAAATGCAAGTATTTTAAAAGAAAATAGAGTGGTGTTCAATATAAAAGGAAACACCTATCGTTTAGTAGTTAAGATAAATTTTGAAAAACAATGGTTGTTTATTCGTTTCATTGGTACACATACTCAATACGATAAAATAAATGCACAAACAATTTAAATACAAATTGAATTATGAAGTTAATTAGAAAAGATAATGAATATAAAATTGCATTAAAGCAATT
>JBMOHZ010000155.1:0-6038 GCA_049317585.1 Paludibacter sp. | reverse complement strand
GTTGGAAAATGGAATAAACAAATTAAAATAACAATAGTATAAAAATTGATACGTTTCATAAATGTAATTTTTTAGGGTTTAAATACATGCTATATGGATGCATTCATAATGATTATCGTTGCAAAGATAAAGTTTTCTAATTCATCTTGCACTTCAAATAATGATATATTTTTGTAGTTAATCTAAAATTTAATAATTATTCTTTCGCCAAGTTCTTTTGAAAGTTGTTTCTTTACACTGTCTAAAACAGCCATTTCGTGCATTATTTCGTCAACAAGGGTATTATTTCGAGCCTCCGATGCCACTTTTAACTCAACAAGTTTCTGACGAATAAGGTCTAGAATCATACTATTTTTAAATTCAAAAATAATACGAGGTACAACGTCAGTTAATCTTTCCAAATCTGATTCTACTCTTTTGGTTTTAGAGTGTACTTTGCTTAATGTGTATTTTTCGGTTACTAATTCAGCCGTTAATTGGCTAATCATTGAATTAGTATGGTATAAAAAGAATCGTTCAGGAATAAATGACGAGTCTTTGAAATGTTCTTTATACTCGTTTAGCATTAATTGATGCAAGGAATTGAAAAACCCAAGTTCATCGCGCTCAAGTTCATCGAAAATAAATTCGGCTACAGTAATGGGCGTAGTTTTGGTATCGTCAGTATAAAAAAGTGTGCTATTCCCAAAACGTATAAGTGTTTGTAAAATACTACGTTCCTCTTTGTCATATTTCGAAACAAAAGATTCGCCTCCTTCCATTTCCTCAAAATGAGGTGGCCCGGATTCATTGGATACATTTTGAGTCCGTATGTTCGCTTTTTCTTGATCCGAATTTTTTAATTTGTTTATTTCGTGGTAAAGCATAGCTTCATCTACATTCAATATAGAGCTACATTCCTTTACATATTCACCTCTAATTACTGAGTTGGGAATAATTGAAATGCTCCGAACAATGTCAATAACCAATCCGGCACGCTTTACAGGGTCGTTACCTGCATCTTTTAATAATAAGTTGGTTTTGAAACGGATAAAGTCGGAAGAATTTTTTTCGACAAACTCAATAAAATCAGTTGCATTGTGTTTACGAGCAAACGAATCGGGGTCGTCACCATCGGGCAGTAATAACACCTTGATATTCAGGCCTTCTTCGAGTAATAAATCAATACCGCGAATTGATGCTTTTATACCAGCAGCATCACCATCGTAAATTACAGTTACATTTTCGGTAAATCGGTGAATAAGTCTAATTTGCCCTGGAGTAAGTGATGTTCCCGACGAAGCTACCACGTTTTCAATGCCACTTTGGTGCATCGATATTACATCGGTATAGCCTTCCACCAAAAAACAACGATCCTGACGTACGATGGATTGTTTTGCAAAAAAGATACCATAAAGCTCACTGCTTTTGTGGTAAATATCCGATTCAGGCGAATTGACATATTTCGCCATTTTGTCGTCCTTTTTCAGAATACGACCACCAAATGCAACTACCTTGCCCGATAGTGTATGTACAGGAAACATCACGCGTCCTCTGAAACGGTCGGTCAGTTGCCCGCTTTCATTTTCGAGCGTTAAGCCTGTTTTAACCAGGTATTCTTTATTATATCCCGATTTTATAGCCGTTTGCGTAAATGCATCGCGCAGTTCAAGGCTATATCCAAGTTGGAATTTTTGAATTATATCATCCCTGAAACCTCGCTCACGAAAATAACTAAGACCTATGGATTTTCCATCAATATGATTGTGAAGTGTCGACGAAAAGTGTTTTTGAGCAAATTCATTTACCAAAAACATACTTTCGCGGTCGTTACGGATGGCTTGTTCTTGCGCCGTTAGCTCACGTTCCTGAAACTCAATGTGATATTTGCGTGCTAAAAACTTTAATGCTTCATAATACGATATTTGCTCATGCTCCATTATAAAATGAACTGAGTTACCACCTTTGCCACAACCAAAACATTTGAAAATACCTTTAGCAGGCGAAACCATAAACGATGGCGTTTTTTCGCCATGAAAGGGGCAAAGGCCCAATAGATTTACACCACGCTTTTTTAACGTAACATAATCCGATATTACATCTTGAATTAGAGCAACATCGGTAATTTTATCTATGGTTGATTGATCGAGCATTTGTGATTATTTAAACCTTGAAAGTCAGTAAAGCTTCATATCAACTTTACTGATTACAAAACTACTCATTTTTTTTAAACAATTGATTTAGTTATTTGTTAAAGTATTAAATCAATTAAATTAATTACATATGAAAGCAAACATGGGATCAGCCGACAAATTAATACGTCTTTTGTTGGCAATTGTTTTAATACTATTATTCTATTTTGAAGTGCTTACGGATACCTTAGGCATTGTTGCTTTAATTGTAGCATTACTTTTAACGGTTACGAGTCTTATCAATTTCTGTCCTCTTTATCCAGTTTTGAGGATTAATACAGCAAAAAAGAAAGAAGTAAAGTAATTTTGAAATGGATTATTATCATTTCATAGAGCTTCTGAATTAAATATTCAGGAGCTTTTTTGATATAATACAATGGATTTAAGTATTTATAGGAGTTTTTTGTTTTAAAGTGATAAAAAATTCTGGTTTAAATTTCGTTTTAAGAAAAAAAATTCCTACTTTTGTTCCGCTAAAATTTTAAACGGATTAAATAATTATTTACAAACGCATTTATGTCAAAACAAGAACAGAATAAACCGGAAGAATTAGAACAAGTAGAACAAGTATTGAGTAAATCTGAAGCTTTTATTGAAAAATATCAAAAACAATTATTACTTGCTGTTGCTATTGTAGTTTTATCAGTACTTTCAGTATTAGCTTTCAAAAACTTCTATATCGATTCGCGCGAAACACAAGCTCAAAATGAAATGGCAAAGGCACAGGCTTTATTTGCTGTTGATTCGTTTAAAGTTGCTCTAGATGGTAAAGGCGAAGTTATTGGTTTTAAAGAAATTGCGTCGGAATATAGTATTACAGCTTCGGGAAACTTGGCTGAGGCTTATGCAGGTATTTGTTATTATAAACTCGGACAATACGAAAATGCAATAAAATATTTATCGCAATTCGAAGGCGACGATAATTATTTCACGACTTCAATTATTGGCTTAATTGGCGATGCTTATGTAGAAATGGGCAAAAACGAAGATGCAGTGGACTATTTTATTAAAGCTGCTGACAAAGAAAATGAAGTGTTGAGTGCAGTATATTTGAAAAAAGCAGGTAAAGTGTATGAAGCGCTCGGAAAACCTGAAAAAGCGTTGGACGTTTATACTCAAATTAAAGATAATTATCCTAAAAGCAGCGAAGCATCTGATATTGAAAAATATATAGCTCGCGTTCAAAAATAAATTTCAGAGATTTAAATCCTACAAAAAGCTGCTTCTGAAAACGAAGTGGCTTTTTTAATTCTATTCATAATGGCTACTAAATATAAAAACTTATCGGATTATAATGTTGATGCAATGCCAACGTCCGAAATTATTGAAAATCAAAGCTATGCAATTGTTGTAGCCGATTGGAATTCCGATATAACTTTTGCATTGCTCGATGGAGCAATTGACACATTTATTCAGCAGGGTGTAAAACCTGAAAATATAAAGGTAGTACATGTTCCTGGCGCTTTTGAACTTACCTTTGCTGCAAATAAGCTCGCATCGTTGCATAAATATAATGCTGTAATCACATTAGGTTGCGTGATACAGGGCGATACACCACATTTCGATTATGTATGCCAAGGCGTAACTTACGGTGTTGCCAAAATTAATGCTAGTGATTATATGTGTCCAGTAATATTTGGAGTGCTCACTACCAATACCTTGCAGCAATCGCTCGATAGAGCAGGAGGAATTCATGGAAATAAAGGCATAGAAGCCGCTGTAACAGCTATAAAAATGGCAAATATTGTTTGGTAGTTAAAGTTTTTTTTTCTACCTTTGTGCCGCTTTAGAGTAACGGGCAGTTACCAAAGTGGCCAACTGGGGCTGACTGTAACTCAGCTGTCTTTCGACTTCGGAGGTTCGAATCCTTCACTGCCCACAAATAAATTTGCCAATGAATTAATATGCTAATGTGCCAATATTAATTCCGCCAATTTCTGAAATTGGCATATTGGCACATTGAAAAATTGGCACATTAAATTTGCGAAAGTAGCTCAGTTGATAGAGCATTAGCCTTCCAAGCTGAGGGTCGCGGGTTTGAGCCCCGTCTTTCGCTCTTAAAAAAGAGAAATACGACTGTATTTCTCTTTTTGTTTTTTAGTTACTCATTTCTAAAATCTCGACTAGCCATTTCCAACATTCTTGTGTTGAGCTAATGCTCAGTCTCTCGTCGGGCGAATGTACTCCATACATTTGTGGTCCTATCGAAATCATATCCAAATGTGGGTATTTTTCTAAAAACAACCCACACTCAAGTCCGGCATGTATAGCGCGTATTTCGGCATGTTTGTCATATAATTTAGCATAAGCAATTTTAGCAATATCCAAAATTTCCGATTTCAGATTTGGCTTCCAACCCGGATATCCATCACCATGAGTAACAGTGGCATTTGCCATTACAAATACCGATTCTATTTGATTTGCAATGTCGTATCTGCTCGATTCAACTGAACTTCGCTGACTTGTGGTAATTAAAATGGTATTGTTTTCTTTCATTTTAACTGATGCCAAATTGGTCGAAGTTTCAACCAATCCTTCCATATCTTTGCTCATGGCTATCACGCCATGGGCACATGCATATAAGGCATTCAGTAAATTGTTCTGTGTGTTTTTGTCGATAACAAATTCGGGTAATTTTTCCGAATCAAGTATTATTTCCAATTTTGGTTCGGTTTCGCCAATCTCATTTTCGATATCAACTATAAAATGGTTCAAATGAACACGGATGTTTTCTTTTTCAGCATAAGGAACCATTGCCAGGGCTGTTGCTTCACGAGCAATTGCATTCCGTAGATTACCTCCATTGAAGGAATGAATTCGTAAATCCATATTTTTATTCAATGTCCACAAAAATCGATTGAGTATTTTATTAGCATTTCCAAGTCCTTTGTTTATATCATCGCCCGAATGTCCTCCTTTTAATCCTTTTACGGTTAGGTTAAATGCAAAATATCCTTCGGGTGATTTTTCTAAGTCATACTTTAATTGAGCTGTTGTGTCTATTCCTCCAGCACATCCTACAAATATAACTCCATTGTCTTCCGAATCAAGATTAATTAAGCGTTGGCCATGCAATAGCTTGTTATCCAATGCAAAGGCACCGGTAAGCCCAGTTTCTTCGTCCACAGTAAACAAACATTCGAGTGCCGGATGCTTTATATCGTCCGATGCCAATACAGCTAGCATCAAAGCCATGCCAATTCCATTATCGCCACCTAGGGTTGTGCCTTTCGCTTTAATGAAATCGCCATCAATATAAGTTTGAATAGAGTCTGTGTCAAAATTAAAAACGGTATCATTGTTTTTTTCGCATACCATATCGATATGAGCTTGTAATATTGTTTTTTTGCTGTTTTCGTAACCTTTGGTTGCAGGCTTACATATCAACACATTTCCTACTGCGTCAGTCTTATAATCGAGCATATTCTTTTTTGCAAACGAAATAAGGTAGGCTATCAGTTTTTCTTCTTTTTTTGAAGGTCGTGGAATTTGAGTTATATCATAAAAAAAATTCCATAAGCGTTTTGGCTCCAGATTTTTCATTTTTCTTTGTCTTTTTATTTTAGTATTTATAAAAGTTTAAAATTTTATCAGCCACAAATATACAACTTATATCATGTAAATTAAAAAAAAGTCCACTCATTTTTTAATGGTGGACTTTTAAAATACTATTCGCTTTGTATTAGTTGATTCTAGCTTTCTTAGCTGGTATCTTAATCTTTTGTTCGGGAGCTGTTGAAGCACTTGTACCGTACTTATATGTAAGATTATACGTTTTATCGGCCGAAACATAGTCGAACTCAGTGGTATGAATTACAAGGTCTACACTTGTTGAGCCACTTTTTCGAATTGTTTTTAGATTAAAGC